>JASFZA010000022.1:0-6743 GCA_045046715.1 Candidatus Izemoplasma sp. | reverse complement strand
GCTGTTGCGAATACAATAATTACTAAAGCTAGTAAAAAGCTTCTAACAGTAGAACTTGTACCTGGTTTTATATATAACAAGATTCCGACAATTATATTAACTACAGGAATCGCTAATATTACTAATAAAACAATCCAATCAATTAATCCAAGTTTGTTACTTCTGTACATCGTACCAACTCCTTAAAGCTATTATACAAGAAACTTATTAATAAAGATATATAAAAATATTGCATGCATAGCATAGCTATATTTTTAATGTGAGCTTTAATGTAAAAAATATCACAAAATTTATGTGATATTTTTAATAAACTTATGATATTTTACTCGATTATTGCTTGAAAGTTATCAGTAAACACATTAACTAATGCGGGATCGAACTGTGATCCGGCATTTCTGATTATTTCTTTTAACGCTTCTTCTTTTGATGTCTTTTTGCGGTATGTTCTATCATTTGTCATTGCGTCAAATGTATCAGCAATCGCGATTATTCGTGACTGCAAAGGAATTTCTTCTGCCGCCTTTCCTCTCGGGTAACCGAAGCCGTCCCAACGTTCATGATGACTTAAAACTATTTTTGAAATAATCCGCATATCGTTCGTTGAATTTAAGATTCTAAAGCCAATTTCAGAATGCCCTTTGATTAAATCATATTCGTCAGGAGTTAATTTTCCTACTTTAGTAATAATCTCATGGGGGATAATTATTTTTCCAATATCGTGGAGCAGCCCTGCTGCTCTCACTTCAGCTATTTCTATTGTATTCATGTCGTTAGCAATAGCGATTTTTTCACTAATTTCTGAAACTCGTCTTGAATGTTTTTCTGATTTCGGATCTTGTTCAAATAGCGTTGCTAAGATTGTTTCGATTGCCCCACTTCTCATTGAGGGAATTTCTAGTAGTTTTACTCGATACAAGAAGTCTTCAGCAGTCCTAAAAATCTTTTGAATATCTTCACTCTTTTTAATTTTGGTTTCAAATCCAAATGAGATTGATATTGGTATTGCGTTAATTGTAATTTTATTTAGTTTTCGGTTAATCTCTTTAATGATTTTTTCAGCTTCACTACCACTTGTTTTAGGCATGACAATAACAAATTCGTCGCCCCCAATTCTTGCGATTAAATCAGCTTCTTTACATCTGTCAGTAAATACCTTTGCGACAGATGTCAGTATCTTATCACCTGAGGTATGCCCAAAAGCATCGTTCATTAGTTTTAACCCATTAATATCAGAAACAACAATTGTAATCGGATAGTTTTTAGGGCAATCAATTTTAACGATATTATCTTCATAATATCGGCGATTATACAAGTTAGTTAACTGATCATGATAGCCGAGGTGAATTAATTCTTCTTGCACAATTAATCTTTCAGTTATGTCTTTAAAGACTAATACTGATCCAATAACCTTATCTTCATAAAATTGTGGACTTGAAGAATATTCAACACTAATTTTATCACCATTCTTTTTCCACAAAACTTCATTCTCAATTCTTATGTGTCTTGCTTGTGTACTTGCATTCATCATCAAGCACAAATCAGCGGGATAATTTGATCCATCTTTATATGAATGATGGATTAAATTATGAATATTTTTACCTAACACTTCTTTGGTACTGCTGTATCCAAGGATGGTTAAGAAACTTTTATTAACAAAAGTGCATTTACCTGCAATATCAATCCCAAAAATTCCTTCTTCAGTCGAATTTAAAATGATTGATAATCTTCTTTCACTTTCTCTAATGATCTTTTCTGACTCTTTAACTTTTTTATTTTCAAGTAATAAACCTTTCATTAAATCTTCAATTGGATTATTTACTCCTTTGTAGAAAAAAGTTAGATACAAAATTAGATATGCAAGCAATCTAATAAGATATGCATGAAAGCTCCCATGTCCATCTAAGTTATTTGTGAAGATAAAAAAGAGTTCACTAACCCCAAATAATATAAAGGCAATAATAATACTTATGTAATATTTACTAATGTAAGCACGCTTTTTAAAATATAGGATTAATATCGCCGTGATATAAAGCAAGACATTAAAGTAAGTCATGGCAATATATGCACCAGTAAAACCACTTTCCTCAATATATAATACAGGGAGACTGTTTGTTGCGGCTAGGATAACTAAAACTACTGCCATCGCAAAATACATGAAAAATGACAAATTGAATCGATATACTCTATTCAAAAATAGCACGCCAATAAAAAGGGCGTTAGCTACAATATATTTTGAAATCAATAGTAACTGAGCATGAAAATTAGCGTCATAAACGCTAATTAAATTCATCCCCGGGTAAGTTATCATATAGATGAATGTTACGATTCCACTTATTAAGAACCCTGGTGAAACTAATTCAATGAATTGACTTTCATTCATTTTTTTAGTCATTATTGAATTTAAAAAGATACTTACACTAATTAAGATTGTAAAGAAATCAATAATGATATGAAAAACTAAAAAGTTGATAACTTCTAAAAAGTATAGTCCGAGAAAAGTTGTTATTATAATAAAGACATATAAAATTATTTTGTTCATTTGTATTTCCCCTATCAGAATGTAAAATATAGATATAAATCATATCTAATACGTGATGTAACGTTATCCAGCTTACTTATTGTTGTGACTTGTTTAAATCTTTGAAACCTTCATTTAAGACTTCTCTTGTCCAATCAGTGATTAATGTTATATCAACGTTATTTTGAATTTTTTTAAGAAGGACTTTATGAAAAAATTCCGTTGCTCCATTAAGAATCAAAGTCGGATGATCATTGTAATCAACAAATTCGATCCAGAAGTAATTAAAACCGCCTTTTGTTTGTATTCCTTGCAATACATTATCAGAACAGTTATAAGTTTTAAATAGCATAATAATAAATTCATATTCTATTTGATTAACTTTAAATGAGATTTTAATCCCATCTTTATTTAATTTTCGATATATATTTAAATCACTAAAAGTCTTAAGATTAAATAACTTCAAAATTAATTCGTTTGGATCGTTTAAATCCATTTTTGAGTTTTTACTTAAGACAAAAATCATTTTATTAACTTTTCCGTTATTACTTGATGATAAATTAATTTTACTTTTACCACCATTTTTGAAATTGATTGAAAATTTTATTTCTTTTGTTAAATTTGTTGTAATGCTTCGATTAAACTTCTTAATAAACTTATTTAAGTTTTTAATATCACTCATAATGATCTCCCTTATTTATTTTGAAGTGTAAATTGTTGATCCATCTGGCAAAGGTATGAACTATCTTAAATATTTTAATAAAAAAGCAAAGCCATTGGCTTTGCTAAAAGTATAATTTCACTTTGTGCAAATATAGCAAGCATCTCATAAATGAGGAAGCCCTATATCTTTGCGTCCCAAGCTTTAACTTGGTTTGCCAATATCTAAATTTTATCATATTGTTATACCGAATGCAACCATATAGCATATGGTTATTCTTAATAATTTACTAGTAATTATCTGATTAAGACTTGCAAGTGTTAATCCCTAAGAGTTTGTAGATACCACAAAAACCAGCATAGCCAGTATAAAAGAAGAAAGCACTAATAATTAGTAGCCACCAGCTACTAATTATTCCTAAAATAAGAAAGCCAATTCCAAAAGTAAATCTAACAAAGCGATCAATCTTCCCAACGTTATTGTTTTTCATTTAACCCATCTCCTTTACATATATAGTATAACACATAATTCTCAGAACTATTTGACCAAAAATGTTTATTTTTTAATTTAACAGCAATCAATATTGATTTCTGTTTTTAATGACAAAATAGTATTAAAAGCTTTACCGTAAATCCAAAGTTCTGGCTTCAGTAATTCAGCTTTTGGATTCTTATAACATATAATTTCAATATAATTACTAGTAATCCTATTTGAATATTAAGCGAGCAACAAACCTATTCCAATTTAATACTTCCTAAGGCTATTTATAAAAGTTTTCCATAGCTTGTTTATTATTTAAAGCAATAAAGTATCTGCAAAAAAACTCTTGTAAATATTCTTCTTTAAAACTCATTTTAATCTACTTCACTCTTTGAGTATAAACAATAACGAGACTTTTTATATTCTTCATGAGTGAAACAATATAGCTCTTGGTAATCATCACTCAACAAATAAAAATCAGTTGGTAAAAAACTTAAAATACCTCTAAGTTCTTGCCCCGTAAGTTGATATATACTATTCTTTTTAAAACTTTTGTATTCTTCTTCAAATACTTTACTGTAACTATGCTTATCCGTAAATAAATAATACGATTTTGTTTTACTTATCTTACTCAAAAGTAATTCCTCAGAATTACTTTTAGGGTTTCTTAATACATCCCAGATATATCCACTATATATATGTCCACCGATCTCTGCTCGTTGTTTTAATATTTTATCATTAAAATAATCTATTTCAGTTTTACAGTGGTTTTTATATATCTTTAACCTGATTATCTCTGCTTTCCCTGAAGAAAGTTTTTCAAGTACTGAAAAGTCATTATGAGTCTCTTGCTCAATAATGCTGATATTCTCAGCATTAAGTCTAAGTTTATATATTGCTTGAAGCCACGCAGGGTGAAGATATAATTCTTGTCCTAATTTTTCAAGTGTTCTTTTACCAATTCTCCGATCTAAAATTGCAAACATTCGGACAACTGGATTAAAATCATCTATTGATTGTTGGATACTTTGATTTAGGTATGCTTCAATTGATTCTAAAATAGACCACATTGAAAATATACCATCTTCATTCAATAAATATGTAATAATTGTTAGATTTTCACTAGCTAAATTATTATTATACATTTCTCTTAATATATCATTATTTTTTGGATTGTAATCATGATAACAACCATTTATTAACGGTAACGCACCCTTCACATACGTTAAATAGTTTGCTTTGATTATCTCTTTATTGTCTACTATGAGGGCAAATCTGCTGAATGTATATGAATTATTCATTTCTTTATATTTAGTTATAAAATATTGAACTCTTCCCTTTAACGATTCTGCAAGTAAATCTTGTTCTAATCTCTTTCTTTTTCCACTCCATGATGTTCCCATTTTTATCATCTCTTCCCATAATCTTTCAACGTAATTGTATCATATTATAATTTTTAAAGACACATTTGATTAGAAACACACCAGTATAATTTGAAGATCTATTTTACTTTGAAAATTCAAATTAAAAAAATGGTGGACCCGATAAGGTCCACCATTAGTATTGTGTAGCTTAATTTAAGCAGCAGCACTGAAAATAGCAAGCATTAGAATTATATAAAATACTAATCCTATTACTGATAATACGATGTAAGCCCACATTGCATTTTTAAGATTAGGATTTGTTGCTGGTGAAACTAAAACAACAATAACGAATACAAAATTTACAAGTGGTATAAATAATAGAATGTAAATCCCAATCCATTCTCCAACCGACAAAACTTTATTACTAAACATATTGAATTCCCCTTTTTATTTTTTTTCACTTCATATATTATACGTTAATCATTAGGATAATTAAATATATGTTATAATATTTATTGAATAAGATTTAAAAGGGGTGATAAATTTGTCATTTGAAAAATTCTTTGGACATGATATCGATTATTCTAAAGCAGTATCGTTATGGAGTTGGCATCACGTCCTTTTATCACTTTTTGCATTAGGGAGTATTTTAATTACATTAAAATACGCAAAAAGAATAAAAGATAGTAAATATGAAAAAAAAATCAGATATGCATTTATTGGTATATTATTATTTTTAGAGGTTACTTATCATATTCATAACTGGACGTACCCAAGGTTTTCAATTCCGTTAAACATCTGTAGCTTTGCATTGTTTATGCTTGTTTACTTACTATACACTAATGATGAAAGAATATTTAGATATGCTTATTTCTTTGGTACGCTTGGAGGATTAATGGCATTAATCATTCCAACGTCACTAGGCTATACATATTATAACTTTAGATACTATCATTTTATCGTTGTTCATTCAGTATTAATCATGATTCCAATATATTACTATAAAGCTTACGGCTTTAGAGTAACGTATAAAGATTTGCTTCACGTTTATTTAGTTACAGTTAGTATGACATTTATCTTATATTTATTTAATAATACCTTTGGCCTTAATTATTGGTATATAAATTATATTCCAATAAATATTGACTATTTATTTAAAGATTACTTTACTTATGTGATTAGTTGGTACGTTGTTGTGTTCACTTCAATGAACCTTTTGTATTTATTAACAATAAAAAAACAACCTAAAGATATTGTCGATTTTAAGTAAACATAAGAAAAACAGCTTAACTAAGCTGTTTTTTTGTAAAGGAAAATCCGCTTCTCAGCGGATTTAGGAAGGGGATGTGTAAAAAAATATTACACATGCTATGTAAGGGATAAGTTGCGACATAGTCGCATATATAATATAACATACTTATCCTAGCAAATCAATTTATTTACATAAAAAACCCTCAAAAATTTTGAGGGTTTTAGTTTGTAAATGTTAAGGCATTGGAGTTTCTGTTGGAAATTCCGGTTGTACTTCTAGCATAAACACTAGCAATAGTTTTGTCATACTGAAGTTCGCATCATTAACTTTATCTTGTATTGTTAAGAATTCAGCATGAGTTGGAAGTCCTTCATCACCAAGTAATGTAAATAAGTAAGAAACTAATAGTGGTTCATCAAATACTGCTGTTCCATCATGCCAGAACAATTGAATTTGATAATCATACAC
>JASFZA010000021.1:0-5386 GCA_045046715.1 Candidatus Izemoplasma sp. | reverse complement strand
ATGCCCTCCTCTTCTAAACGTTTTAACATTATCTGTTCTAAAGAGTCTTTAAAGTCTTCTTTTATATCTGCGTTTTTATAGAGGTTTCCATCTTTTAGTAAAAACCCTTCATCTACAAGTTCATTAAGATGTCTTGAAGCTGTCTTTGTTGAACCTCCAAACTTGCGAGCATAATCACCAGAAGAGACATCACCATTAACTCTTACAAATTCTAGAATGTCATCTTTCGTAGGTTCTAGTTTAGTTTCCGACTTTCTCCATAGAGTAACTTGTAAGTATGGTTCATTGTATTCAATAGTAGGCTTATTAACTCCCATTATTTCAGAAAAACGATGGAGTTCCTCCATCCCAATATTCCGTTTCTCAATAAACTTCATTTGGTAAAATACATTGGCAATCTTGGGGTTCACACTAAAAGTAGGTGCCGAAAAATTTTGCAGTTTTTCTAAGGCAACCAATGGCATACCTGGACTTTCTATAAATATTTTTTCGTCATCAATCTTTACGCTGATGTTGGCTTGCTCAATTGTGTAATTGCGGTGAACAATAGCATTGATTATAACTTCACGAAGCACCTCAAAATAAACTTCATTAGTTTCCTTTCGTGCAAATGATGATCGGTCAATAGCCTTTGGGAAGTTTATTTCAAGATATGATTCTATTTTTTCAGGCATTAAAACCAATGGGCCATCAAAGTCTAGAATTTTAGGTTTGTCTTTGTTTTGTGTTTTTATTGTAAACTTAACTAAGGATTGAGGATATTTTATCTGTGGATTCTTTCCAAATAATAAAATACCCAAACCGGTAGGGTGAGCAATCTTTGAATTTTTATCGATCCTTAAAAAATTCCATTTGTGGAGTACGCTCCTGAAATCTTTTGAGTCTATATCGTAACTTAGGTTTAATTTCTCTTTAAATTTCTCTAAAGCCTCCGTAGAGTAGTCTTTTAATTCATAATTCTCTAGTGATTTATCCAACTCTGTGAAAGATGGCTCTATCTCTTCCTGTTCTGCTAACTTAGCTCTTTCTTCTGCTTCAGATAAAAATTATGCATTGGCAGCAAGTATCTGTTCCTGTAAATCCTTCTCAAAAAAATCAATATCAATCTTATTCTTTATCAAATAAGCAATCCCATTTCCTTTTACCTTTGGATCCGGATCCTCGATGCCAACATATGCCTTTCTTATTCTGGCATTTACAATACGTTCAGCACAACCCAACTTGGTAATACTTCTAGCTCCGGGAGCACAAGGTTCTAAGGTTGCGTAAATAATATAGCCATCCAATTTATCCATTCTGTGTTTGCGTTCTAATACTGTAAATTCAGCATGGTCACCTTGCCTTAGTTCTCCCCTGTAGGCAGTATTGACAAGTGTGCCATCTTCTTTTGCCAGAACAGCACCCACTTTTGAATCCGCTCTATCCGTATGTTCTGGAATTGAATTATGCATCAATTGAATTGCCAGTTCCATTAACTGACGTGAAGTGTATTTCTTTCCTATTTCATATTTCTTTTTTGCCATAATTATCAATTATCTTCTAAATTATTCAAATCTCCAACATGTGTTAGTTTTATTAGTAAGTTTTTCTAAATGTCTAGTTACGTTTTTTGCTTGACGCACAACTCGTTGTTATAACAAATATAACAAAAATGTACATTTTATATACTTATAAGAAATATTAAACTATCAAATTGAAGAATATACCGATAAATAAAATTAAACATATTATTATAGCACAACAGCTAACACAATTCCCAATGATTGGGAATTTGAAATATCTTTCGTATATTTGTATCAAACATTATCATCAATTAATTATACTTCATGAAAGAATTACCATATACAGTCGACAATATTGAGGTCATACAAGAATTCATTAAGGAAACAAAAAAAGAATTTCAAATGGTGTCGATATAACTTTTACCAGTAAAGCTAGTTCTGAATTAGAAGATTTAATGCTTGAATACGATATTACCGTGGGAGATATTGAATATTCGATTCTAAACCTTACGACAGAGAATTATTACAGAGGAATAGATCCATCAGGAAATGCTGATTTCAATGTATGTGCATTTCGTACGTTTGTAGGAAAAGATAATGTTGAAATTTATTTAAAGTATGGACTTGAGTCCAATGGTTTGCAAATACTAATTTTTTCTAATCACATTCCTGATTATCCGATGAATCAGCCATTTAAAAACTAGTATCATTAAAACAAAAAAAGTGTTAACAAGAGATAATAAGCTCACTAGTGAGTTACGAAGATCTGTTAAAAAGATCTTTAAGGGTATAAAATTGTCATATAATGAGGTATATTATTTAGATTATGAAGTAAATGAAGATACCGGCATAATTAATAAAGAGAAGAAAACAAGACACTATACAAAAGAACAAATAAATCGTAATATGAAAGCACTTAAAAGTGCTTATCTTATTGCTAAAGGAGCTGCATCCCCAAATGAAATTATAGAATTTAGAAATAAGTATCATATTGCTGCATCAACATTAAGTAAGATATTAGGATTTAGTAAGAACACTATCTCAAATATTGAAAATGAGGGCGTAACATCACTCACTAGTGGAAGATTAATAAAGATGTGTTTAAATAATAAAGACATAATGTACTATTATATTAAAGTATGTGATGCAATTGATAATGTTAAAAAGGATGAACTTACTAAGAATATAATGCAACATGAGGTATAGAGAAATCACAAATGCAGATGAAAGATGCAAAGTGGTGGACAAAAAAAATCCCTCATACTTACTAAACAAATTCTATAAATAAACTATCAAACTGCAATGACACCCAAATTATCCACTGAATGCATGTTGACAGAGTAATTTTACAAATCATTAGTATTAAAAATATTTTATTAACTTTATTTAAAATTAATCTTATGTGCGAAAACAAATCATCCGATTATCAAGTAAATAGAGATAAAATTACTCATGAATATGATTTAATAAATAATAGGATAAATTGGATGCTCACATCTCAAACATTGTTCTTCGGAATTTATGCGTTATTAATTACAACAAAAAATCCTTGTAATTCAAATTACAAAACACTTCATGATCTGATCCCTTTAATTAGTGTGATAATAGCTACATTGGTTTACCTGAGTGTTTTAGCAGCGATTTTTACAATCAGAAAAATTGTAAAGGATAATAATAATTCAAATTTAATTAATTACACACTATTGCATAGTATGGCTCTTTTAGCACCGGTTTTGTTACCACTGTTATTTATATTCGTTTGGCTTTACATTATATTTTCATCTTTAATCATCCCAATTATAACAAGTATATTAATATTGATGATTATTTTAATTGTACTTTTAAAAACACACGTAAAAAATTAAGTGCTTAGCTATTCTATTATCTTTAAATTCTTTGCGAATTTCAATACTTTTTAGACGTTAATTTATCCTATCATTGCTACACCCTTTTTTGAAATATGTTTCCATTGCTCGTTCATAAGCCAATTCAGGATCTTCTATTTTGTCAATTCATTCAGAGCCAATTTTAGCTAACCATTGTTTAAACGGTTCGTTTTTTTTCAATGGTATTGATTGAATTAAATGCAATAACTCCTCTGTATCAGCCACATCAGGCGTTCTCATTTTATCTTCAGCAGCACGCATTTTCAACCGGTTACAATTTGTAACCGTTTCGTTTCCTTCTTTTACCAGCCTGTGTTTTAATACTTTCCAATAGTTTCTCCCACCTTGATAATCCTCTTATTTTTCGAGGATTTTTTATTTTAAACTAACCTCTTATTTGATAATAAGATCCATAGTTTACAAAAGTTAAAGATTAGACAGAAATTTAAACTTTTTTACTAACGCATCAAATTGCAGATTTAGCGAGGCTGAATAAATGAACAGAGCTCACATAAACCTCTGAACCTCTTATGTTTTATATGCATTATTATGCACTGGCATTTACTAGTCATTTTTATAATACCTGTTAATTATCTCCGTCACTTCATCTATCGGTAATGATTCTATTGTCAAACCATTTCTTCCTATCATTGTTTCAGCTGCAAATAGTGAATTTAAAATCGCCTCTTCAGTCGCTTCAATTACAGCTTCAAACAGTGGTGTTATTTTATCATTTCTTAATTCTTGTCTAGCTAAAAAATCATTACTTGGAGAAAAGTACGGAATTCGTAATTCTTTTGCTGTTGAAAAGGCAACCACATATTCACCACTTCCATTTGAACCGTTACCCCCGATTTTTGCTACACCAAATATTGCTCTCTTTGCTAATCTTTTTAAATTTCTTGATGTTAATGGAGCATCAGTAGCAACAATTATCATGCACGAGCCATCACCGGAATTCATTTCTTTTTGATTTTTCAACTCTTCACCTACAGGTATGCCTGCAATAGTTAAGTTGCCACCAAAATTTGTTTGAACCAGTACACCTACTGTATAGCCCCCTTTTTCCTTTGGTAAAACACGTGAAGATGTTCCGATTCCGCCTTTATAACCAAAACAGATAGTACCGGTTCCTGCACCAACGGAACCTTCTTCTATCACACCGGATGTAGCATTGTTTATTGCTTCAATTACATTTTCTTTTGTTAAATATCTTCCTTGGATATCATTTAAAGAACCGTCATTTGTTTCCCCGACAATAGGATTTATAGATCTAACATATTTTTTGTTGTTACCTATTGAGAGCACATAATCAATTAAAGCATCAGCAGCGGTTGGAACAGATAATGTATTTGTTAAAATAATTGGCGTTTCAATTTCTCCAAGTTCTTCAACTTGTGTATAACCCGTAAGTTTACCAAAACCGTTGGCAACATAAATAGCCGCAGGCACCTTGTTCATAAAAATATTTCCATCATAAGGAAGAATTGCGGTTACACCGGTTCTGATATCATTACCATCTATTAAGGTTGTATGGCCTACCTTAACATCTGAAACATCTGTAATCGCATTATTCTTTCCTGTTTCAAGAATTCCAATTTTAATCCCATAATCTCTAGGCATTTTCTTTTGTCCAAAGCAAACAGAACTTAGCAAAAGTAATATTATGATTAATAGTCTCATTTTATATTAGTTATTTTAGCATTAGTGTGATTTGTTTAAGCATTACTTATTGTTATAACAAATATAACAAAAATGTCCGTTTTATATACATATGCAGAATATCAAACAAACAATTTGAAGAATATCAGGGCAAATAAGATTAAACCAGGATTATGCAATTAAAGTGAAATTATATATGTTAACAAAAGGAGTCGAAACCTTTAATACCAAACCTTAAAACTGCTTATCTGCTTTAAACAAGTAGATTTGCTTAATAAGTTGATGTATTGACATTTAGATTACATCTGATAATTTGGTCAATATTATATCTTAATT
>JASFZA010000020.1:0-14503 GCA_045046715.1 Candidatus Izemoplasma sp. | reverse complement strand
TGTAATAGTCATTTGTTGAGCAAGCATAACTTGACTCCACCATCCACCAGCAGGTGTAAACTTAACATAACCTTCATCAGTTATCCGCGTTACAATAAACCCAACTTCATCCATATGACCAGCAACCATAATCCGTGGTCCATCAGGATTTCCAATTCTTTCACCAATAACACTACCTAAGTTATCAAATGACACCGTAGCTAACTTTTCCATTTTCTTAGCCATATATTCTCTAACTTGTTTTTCATTACCAGGAATGCTATTAAGCATTGATAAATCTTTTAAGATATTTTCCATAATTTCCTCCTATTATTTTACGTACTTAAATTATATCATAGTTATTATAATTACTACTACTTTTACCGGTTATTTTCTTAAAGAAATTAAAAACTCGATATGATTGTTAAAAATCATATCGAGAAACATTATTCCGCTTCTAATTTTATTAATTGGTTATCAATAATTCGATCAAGCAAACCAATAAAATATTTTGCTTCTTCATCACTAATTCCTGTTAATAACTCAACAATACAAGAACTTTCAATAACCTCAACTTCACTACATATTTCAGCACTTCCACCAGCTAAATAAATATTTTGAACACGACGGTCCTTTTCATTTTTAACACGAAAAATATAATTATCTCTTTCAAGACGAGCAATAACGCCAGAAAGAGTTGCTTTATCAGTATCCATTTGAACCAAAATTTCTTTAGCAGTGATTCCTGGTTCAACATTTATAACTTTTAAAACCATTAATTGCGCATATGTAATATTTAATCTTTCTAAATGTTTCGACATAAGTCTTTTATAAAGCATACTACTCTTGTTTAGCTTAAAGCAAATCTCTTTTATCATGAGTAACCTCCAAATTAATTAGTATACAAAACAATTATACAAAATATATCAAAATTGTCAAAGAATATTGTATAATAAATATATATCATTTTTATTCGGAGGTGAGTTATGAAAGACATTATTCAAGAAATAAATCAAATTGAAGCTAATGAACTATATAATATGTTTAAATCTAATAAAATTAATGTAATTGACATTAGAGAACTTTTTGAACATAAGATTAAATCATTAGATGGAACATTTAATATCCCGATGCGCTACCTCGTTAAAGAACATAAAGAACATCTTGATAATGATAAAATATATTATCTGTTATGTCGTAGTGGAGCTCGAAGTACCCACTTAACTCATTATTTAAGTAGCCTTGGTTATAATGTTGTTAATATTAAAGGCGGATTTGTTAAAATGACAGATATGAAAAAGGACAAAACAAAATGAAAAAAAACTTAAAAACAATTTTAGTTACCTTAGTAATTATTTTCTTTTACCCCTTAGGTTTACCGTTAATGTTTATCACTAAAACATTCACAAGAAAAACAAGATGGATAATAACATTAATTTTTGTTGTGGCTATAGTACTTGGATTGCTAGCACTAATATTATTATCAGGACAACCTTTAGATTAAAGCAAAAAGCTAACTTATCAAAATCGATAAGTTAGCTTTTTAATAGCTTTATTTATTAACTAATAATTTGATCTTGAACAGGTTCTTCTTGTTCTGGTATTACATTTGGTGTATCTACTGGTATATCAGTAATATCGATATTAAGCGTTTTTTGATAACGGTAAGCTTTGTATCCTTTATACGAATCAAAACTCAAATAACCACCACTAGCAACACTAAACAGTAATATTAGATTAACTAATACTCCAGCATCAAAGTCTGACGTCATAATTACGATTGTCCCAGCAACTAAAGCACCAATATGGAAAAAGTAACTTACGTTATCACCTTTTTCAGCGCCATTGCTTAAACCGTAAAAATGAATTGCTCCACGACCAATTAAAACAGCACCAAACATATATCCGAATATCTCAGAAAAGTCACTGCCCTCAATCGTTTCAACAACAATTGCTCCAATAACCATAAAAATACCAATTAATACTGAAACAGTAATTTCCATGATATTGATTGTTTTAATTAAATCATTTCGTTGTGTTTTTATAAATGGAACTAATCGAATAATCGAATAAATGATAAGCATACTACCAACAAAGGCAATTACTATTCGTTCACCATCACTAAATTTAAAGTATAAAGCAAGCCCAATAAGCAATGCAGCTCCAATAACTTTTAAAACCCAACTATACATTTTAATTGTTTTCATATAAATCCCTCCTAATTATATTTATACATGAATATCTATTAAATAATCATCATCTATCTCTATATTACCAAAAAAAAGCAAAACAACAAATAAAAATACCTAAAAGATTGGAAACCACTCAATGCAGAACCTCTGTTCTACCACGGCGGTAGCCTCTTACTTGATCCTTAGGAGTCCTTATTAATCTAAGGAATACACACGAATCAAATCTCAGCCCCTTATAAATTAAGTTGGGGTCGCGGTGAGTGATTTCCAATCATTTAGGTTACTTTAATTATAAACTTATTTGATGTGTTTGTCAATAAAATCACGTATCATATAGGAATCGTGAAGAAAAGAAAAGATATCAAGCTGATAGCTTGATATCTCTCATTATAAATAGTCTTTAACAGCTTTATTAAGCCATTAATTAATTATTTTCTTGCTGCGGAACAAACTTATTTACCCCTTCAAGAATGCTTAATATTTTGTCATAAGAACCGTCAATATTATAGAAGAAAAATCTTCTAAAAATTCCTGTTTCAAATTGATTAAGTGTAATATGACATTTCTCTATTTTGCCAAATTTTAACTGTTTTAACTTACTATATTTAAGCTTTCCAATACTTATATATAGTGTCTCGTTTATCACTTCAGAAATTAATTTATTATAACTAGATTTTATTAGTGTATGATATTCAATTTTTTCTTCAGAAATTGATAATAAACCAAAATCGCCTTCAAACATAACATCTAATACTTGTCCTGAAGTTTCTATACTAAGACGCTCGCGCTCAATTCCACCATTAACTAAAGCTTTCATTCCATAAATTATTCCAAAGATAAAAGCAAAAAGGAAAGCACTAAATAACAACCCACTAAGTATTGAAAGTATTGGGTTATCATCACTTAAACTTCCTAGTATTGTTAGTAAAAAGATAACTGAAGTAATCAATCCGCTGTAGTAAATAGTAAATCTAATGTCTGATCTTTTTCTAAATTCAATAAATTTTATCAATTCTACAATTCTCATAATTATCCTCCATCTATTTTTCGTCTATTTATTCACTATTAACTTCAATACTAGCTAGTACCATAAATACATAAGCCATATAAACAATGTAAAAATACATTGGTTGAAACATTCCGTTAACAAGTGCAGTAACAACGATCATTGTTATTGCAAAGTATTTAAAATTATCTTTAGTTTTTAAAGATAATTTAATTTTCTTATAAAATAGATAACCTAAGTTAAGAATTCCAAATACCCCTAAAGTTGAAGCTTGGACAATTGTATTATGGTAATTTGAACTCCCAAACTCACTTAAGTGATATTCCGAGGAAGCAACACCACCACTACCTAATAACGGATATTCTTTTAATAAATCAATTCCAACTAAGATTAAATCCCATCTACTTTCAAAGTCAGTTAGGTCTCTACTCAGTAGTGTATTAAAGTAATCAGTTACAATTAAGTCTTGTTGTAAGTAGTAACCAAACATAAAGACAATTATTGTAAAAACAAAGCCTTGAAGATATAAACTGATTCGATTCTTTTCAAGAATTAGAATCGTTGGAATTAAAATCAACATATAAACGCCAACAGTAAATATTGAAGACCTTGATAATGTTAAGAAGATTCCTAATATAATTACTAATGCAAACATCATATAAACAATTTTGAATTTTGAGTTTACTATTAAATACGCAACTAAAGGTATTGCAATAAGATTTACATAAATAATTAAATTAATATTCGCCCAGCCAATATTAATTGCTCTAGTTCGAATCAGCACAATAACATCTAAATCACTTGTTAATATATAGTAAAGCATTTCAGCAGTCACAACCAAGCTAGCATAAACTGCTATTTTAGCAACATTACGGAAGGTACTTTCTCCCTTTTTGAAGGTATTGAGTAAATATAGATATGCACCTAAAATAGCAAGCATTTCAATAAATCCCATAAATGTTGTGAATAAATCTACTTGATTAAAGAATGCAAGTACTGATAAAACTACAAAAATAACTAGCGGACCAAATAACTGTCCTAATTTTGTAAACCTTCGATTAAAAAATGCATCAATTGTAATCACTATTCCAAACACACTTAAATAAATAATATTTGTATCAACTTTTTCTGTTATTAAATTGATTGACATTCCAATAAAGAAAGCGAGAGAAATAATATATTCAATATCAAATTTCTTCCATACCATAACAATCCATAGTACAACAAAAATCGGTAGTAGGAAACTACCAATAGCATCAATATGTCCTAAAAACGTTAGAACCCCTGTCATGATTAAAAATATGTCGAATTTAATTTCATTTATCTGTTTTCTCATCGCAATCACCTAGCAAAATTATACCATATTTTGTGTATTAAAAAAAGCAGTAAAACTGCTTATTTTAATGCCTCTATTAATTCAGCTTTTTTCATTGTGCTGTATCCTTTTAATGCTTTTTCTTTAGCTAAAGCTTTAAGTTGTGCAACTGTCATTGATGAAAGATCTGTAGCTACAACTTCAGCTACTACTTCTTCAACTACTGGTGCTTCTTCTTTAACTTCAACTTTTTTAGCTACTACTTTTTTTGGAGCAGCTGTAACTGGTGAAGGTGTAGCTTTACCAGCTAAACCATCTTTAGCGATTTGAACGATATGTGCAAATCCTTCAGCATCATATACTGCGATATCAGCTAACATCTTACGGTTAACTTCAACTCCAGCTTTATTTAAACCGTTGATTAATTTAGAATATGATAATCCGTTTAATCTAGCTGCGGCATTAATTCTAGTAATCCATAATTTTCTGAAATTTCTTTTTCTTTGTTTACGATCACGGTAAGCATAAGCTAATGATTTCATTACTTGTTCATTTGCTGTTCTATATAATAAATGTTTCGACCCGTAATACCCTTTGGCTAATTTTAATATTTTTTTACGTCTTTTTCTAGCGACTGTTCCGCCTTTTACTCTTGGCATATTGATACCTCCTAAATTATTTTACTTGTGCAATTTGTTGTTTGATTCTTTTCATGTCACTTTTAGACACCGTAGTACTTTTTCTATTTTGTCTTTTACCTTTTGTTGGTTTAGCACTGAATAAATGCCCTGTATTTGCTTTTGTTCTTTTAAAGTCTCCTGATGCAGTTTTTTTAACTCTTTTTGCTGTACCTGAATGAGTTTTCATTTTTGGCATATTGTTCAACTCCTTTTATTTTTGATCTTTTCTTGGTTTCATAGTCATAAACATATTACGACCATCTAACTTCGGTCTACTTTCAACTTCCGCTAAGTCATCGCATTCTGCTGCGAATTTTAACATAACTTCACGGCCTTTGCTAGTATACGCCATTTCACGACCTCTAAATCTTATTGAAATTTTAAGTTTATCACCATTGTCTAAAAACTTACGTCCGTTTTTAAGTTTCGTATTGAAATCTCCAATATCGATTTTTGGTGAAAGTCTAAGTTCTTTTAGAGAAACCGTTTTTTGATGTTTTTTAGCTTCACGCATCTTTCTTTGTTGATCATATTTGAATTTATTGTAATCCATATATTTAGCAACAGGTGGTTTCGCAGTTGGCGATACAAGGACAAGATCTAAATCTTTATCATATGCTTCATTTAAAGCATCTTTTGTACGCATAATTCCAAGTTGATCACCGTTGTCAGCAATAACTCTTACTTCGAAAGCACGGATTTCTTCGTTTACTAATCCAGCATCTTTGCGTTTCATGTTCGGTCTGTTTGAAATAATAACACCTCCATATTTAGATTTTTATGGAAAGAAAAAAAGTGCGAGTACACGAATGTACCCACACTTTAAAATTTAATTTAAATAGCGTTTACCTATTGAATGATTCAATCAGGTGAGAGTGGGTACTCTTCTTTCCATGTTAGTTTACTGCTATATTAGTATATCATACCTTTAACGATTGTCAACTAAAATCTATCGTCTTTTGGTTTAATAAAGTTTTTAGCATAATCAGCCTTATTTATTTGACGGTTTCTTGCGATTGCAAGCGCTCCACTAGGTACATTTTTAGTAACTGTTGAACCGGCCGCAATAAAGACTTTGTTACCAATTTTTAATGGTGCAACTAGGTTTGTATTACATCCAATAAAGACATCATCACCAATAACTGTTTGGTGTTTTTTAACACCATCGTAATTCACAGTAATACTACCACAACCGAAATTGACATTTTTACCAGTGATTGCATCACCAATATAAGCTAAATGAGCTGCTTTAGTACCTTTACCGGTAAATGATTTTTTAACTTCAACAAAGTTACCAATTCGGTTATCTTCACCAATCTCTGCCCCATTTCTCAAATGAGCAAATGGTCCTATCGTTGTATTTTTATGTACTATACTATCATAAATTAAAGAATGTTTAACTTGAACATTCTCATCAATAGTTGAATTATGAACTTCAGTATTAGGTCCAATAATTGATTTTGTTTTAATAACACTATTACCAGTAATAAATGTATTTGGATTAATAACAACATTTTCTTCAATAATAACATTATGTCCAATCGTTACTGTTTCTGGGTTAATTATTGAAACACCATTTAACATATGTTGTTTATTAATTGCTTCCCTTAAATACTTTTCAGCAATACTTATTGAATATAAATCATTAACACCCATTACTTTATAAGAATCTCTTAAAACAAATGTTCCAACTATATAATCTTTTTGCATTATTTCAATAATATCAGTTAAATAGTATTCACCTTTTTTAGGATTCTTTTTAATTTTTTTAACCGCTTCAAATAATAATTTATTGCTGACGCAATAAATTCCCGTGTTAACTTCTTTAATTTGTTTTTGTTCATACGTACAATCGCTTTGTTCAACGATTGATTCGATAATTCCATTTTCATCTCTAATTATTCGACCATAACCTTTAGGATTATCGTAATGAGTTGTAACGATTGTTAAATCGTTACCACGGTCTTCATGATATTTTAATACTTTATTCATTACTTTGTAATCAATTAAAGGCATATCCCCAAGTAAGATTAGAGTTGTTCCTTGCTTTTCTTCCATCAAATCTTTAGCAACAAGGACAGCATGTCCTGTTCCTAGTTGTTGATCTTGATTAGCGTAAAGCACTCTGTCTTTAAGTAAATCAAAGAATACTTCTTTCTTATGGCCAACTACCGTAACGATTTCATCAATATCACTTTTTTCAATATTCTCAATGATGTATTCAATCATTGGTTTTTTAAGAATTGGGAATGCACATTTTGGTAATTCAGTTTTCATTCTCGTCCCTTTACCAGCAGCCAACACTAAAGCATATTTACTCACAGTTATTCCTCCTTCAGTTTATTGATTAGATCAATAAACTCATTCATTTTATTATCAAGTACTTCTTCATCTTTATAACTAAGGGTAATTCTAACAAGCGGCTCAGTACCACTAGCTCTAATTAATACTTTTCCATTGTTGCCCCATCGTGCTTTTGTATTTACAATCAGTTTTAAAACATCTAATTGTTTTATAACTGATTTGTCAGTTGTTTTAATATTTACCATTTTTTGGGGAAACATTGTAATGTCTGCCATTAACTCTTTAAATGACATTTTAGTGTCATTTAAAATCTTAATTAAGAATGCCCCAACAAGTAATCCGTCACCAGTATTTAAATAGTCTCTTAAAATAATGTGTCCACTATTTTCGCCACCGATTGAATACCCATGTTTAATCATTTCTTCAAGGACGTATTTATCACCAACATCAGTTAAAACTACTTTAATACCAAGTCGTTCAAATGATTTAATGATTCCTAAGTTACTCATACTTGTTAAAACGACAGTATTTCTATTAAGTTTATTAATACTTTTTAAGTAAGAAGCAATAATATAGATTAACTCATCACCATCAATTGTTTTACTATCTTGATCAACAAGCAACACGCGGTCACCATCACCATCAAAACTTAATCCAAAATCAAGTTTATTATCTTTAACAACTGCTTTAATAGTTTCTAAATAAGTACTACCTACTTTTGCGTTAATATTAGTCCCTGTTGGGTTTTTCCCAACTTGAACTAACTTATTACACAGTGGACCTAATATCTCTTTTGCGAGTAAATAATTAGCCCCGTTAGCTGAATCTATTCCAACATTAAATGATGTTTTAGCTAATCCAATACTATTAAACAATTCTTTATAGAGTATAACATTGTTTTCATCAGTAGTTATTGAACCTTCTGTTGCTAAATCTAGTTCTATATCATTATCAATAAATTCTTCTATTTTTAACTCTTCATCAAGTTTTAACTTTAATCCTTTATTAAAAACTTTAATTCCGTTATCGTGGTAAGGATTATGCGAAGCCGTAATCATTACCCCGGTAATACTTTTTAATGTTGATATATATGCAATTAATGGTGTTGGAACAACACCGCTATTAATAACGTTAACTCCCGTACTCATTGCCCCTTTAGCAACACTGTTCAATAGCTCATCACTTGACTCTCTTGTATCGCAACCAATAATAAGAGTTTTAGTATTAAGTGATGATTTTAAACTTTGACCTACTCGATAAGCCATATCGACAGTTAAATCAACAAATGCTTTACCTCTTATTCCATCAGTTCCAAAGTATTTTGGCAATTGAATCTCCTCCTCAAAAATATCCATCTTTATTTTAGCAAATTTTTAGTACAATTACAAATGACACATTTATTTTAAAACAATAAAAAAATGTCTTTTAAAAGCCATTTTTTATTGTTCAATTACTTTTTGAACACGACCAACAATTCCATCTTCAAGCATTACTTTAATTCCATGAGGATGATTGCTAGAATTTGTTAAAATTCGATCAACGTAACCTTCTGTTAATTTACCTGATCTTTGATCTTGTTTTTGCACAACAGCTACTTTTGATCCTATCTTGATATTAGAACGTAATTTTCCATCCATATACGATTACCTCTTCACTATATTATTTTATCTACAAAATATTATAACACTATTTGAATAATATGTGTGATTAAATTGTGAAAATCACAATTTATTGGCCATATTAGTCAATGTAAAGTCTTACATTTTGAATTTCATTGCTTTTTAATGCTGTTTTTTATATTATTGTACATAACAACTTTAATTATAATAAGGAAATATACCTTAGGAAAGAGGAACAAAATGAGAACAGACATAATCAATGCAAATCGGATAATCATTAAAATAGGGACTTCTTCTCTAACTTTTCCTAACGGTAAACTTAATTTACA
The DNA here is from genome assembly GCA_045046715.1 of Candidatus Izemoplasma sp. GTDB lineage: Bacteria > Bacillota_I > Bacilli_A > Izemoplasmatales > Izemoplasmataceae > JASFZA01. The sequence continues at coordinate 5,079 of JASFZA010000020.1, read as the reverse complement.
AAGAATTGATAAATTATCAGAAGTAATAACTAATCTATCAAATAGTGGAAAAGAAATTATTTTAGTTACAAGTGGAGCGATTGGAGCTGGAGTCGGAAAACTAAATCTAAAAGCTAAACCAACAACTCTTGAAATGAAACAAGCAACAGCGGCTATCGGCCAAACATACTTAATGCAAATCTATCAAAACTACTTTTCAAAATATAATCAAATATGTGCGCAAATACTACTTACTAAAGACGTTATTGATAACGACTTTAAACGTGGTAACGTCCTAAGAACAATTAATGAATTGTTTAAGTTAGGTGTTATCCCAATCATTAATGAAAATGATACTGTATCAACAGACGAAATAATCGGTAAGAACTTTTCAGATAACGATACCTTAAGTTCGTTAGTAGCTGTTTTAACAGATGCTGACTTATTAATCATCTTAAGTGATATTGATGGTGTTTATAAAAAGATTAACGGAAGTTTAAGTAAAGACTACATCGACCAAGTTGATGTAATTACTGATGAAATATACGGATACGTTGAAGACAAGTCATCTGGCCTTGGGACAGGTGGAATGGCATCAAAACTTAATGCATTAAAATACGCAATGGATAACAGTATCCATTCAGTAATCTGTAATAGTACAAAACTAGACATCATCTACGACTGCTTAAATGGCGATCATGTTGGAACTTTCTTTAAAGGAGGAAACAAATAATGGACATTTTAGAAATCGGTAAAAAAGCAAAACTTGCATCAAAAGATATTAGAAAATTAAAAGCGACAGAAAAAAATACAATACTAACTCTAGTAGCTGAAGCTTTAGTATTAAATCAAAATGAAATAATAAAAGCAAATAACATTGATTTAGAAAACGCAAGAAATAACGGAATGACTGAAGCACTAATCGACCGATTAGTCCTTAATGAAGACCGGATTAAATCAATGGCTAATGGATTACTCAAAATAGCTGATTTAGAAGATCCAATTGGTAAAGTTCTTGAAATGAAAGAACGACCAAACGGATTAAAAATCGGTAAAAAGGTTGTTCCTTTAGGTGTTATTGGAATAATCTATGAAGCAAGACCAAACGTAACAATTGATGCTTTTGGACTTTGTTTTAAAACAAATAACTGCGTGATATTACGTGGTGGTAAAGAAGCAATCAACTCAAACATTAAATTAGTATCAATCGTTAATAACGTTTTTAAAGAAAACGGCATTAACGAAGACGGTTTACAAATCTTAACAGACACATCACGTAAAGTAGCTAACAGTATGATGAAAATGAACCAGTATTTAGACGTTCTAATTCCCCGTGGCGGAGCAGGACTTATCAATTCTGTCGTTGCAAATTCAACAGTCCCTGTTATTCAAACAGGAGTTGGTAACTGTCATGTTTATATTGATTCAGCTACTGATATGGAAAAAGCTGTAAGCATTGCATACAACGCAAAAGTACAACGCCCTGGCGTTTGTAACTCATGCGAAACAATTTTAGTTCATAAAGATGTTAGTGATGTCTTCTTACCTCGAATCAAAGAACTATTTAAAGATAAAGTAGAAGTAAGAGGCGATGACGAAGTACTTAAATTTATCCCTGAGGGAGTAAAAGTTACTGACGAAGATTACTATGAAGAGTTTCATGACTACATTGTAGCCATGAAAGTTGTTGATAGCTTTGATGAAGCTGTTGCTCATATTGAAAAATATAGTTCCGGTCATTCTGAAGCAATTATTACCGAAAACTATACTAACGCTCAAAACTTCTTAGATGAAGTTGATTCAGCAGCAGTATACGTTAATGCATCAACAAGATTTACTGATGGAGTTGAATTTGGGTTTGGCGCCGAAATTGGTATTAGTACTCAAAAACTACATGCAAGAGGTCCAATGGGACTAAACGAACTTACAACAATAAAATATATAATCTATGGAAACGGCCAAATAAGAGAGTAGGAAATATAATGAGTAAAATAGGATTTATTGGATGTGGCAACATTGCAACTGCAATGTTGACAGGACTTAGTAAATCTGATGACTTTATCAATGACAATCTCTTTGTCTTTGATAACGATTCAGCAAAACTTAAAACAATCCAATCAAAAATAAATATCAATATCGCTAAAAGCAATATTGATTTAGTTAATCAAGTAGACTTTTTAGTACTAGCAGTTAAACCTAAAATCTACCCACTAGTAATTGAAGAAATAAAAAATACGATATCAAAAGATACCGTTGTAATAACACTTGCTCCCGGTATCTTAATTAAAGATACAAAAAGAATGTTTGATCAAGATATAAAAGTCATTCGTACAATGCCTAATACACCAGCGTTAGTTGGTGAGGGTATTACTGCGTTATGTCCTTCAAGCAATGTAACAACGTCTGATGAACAAACTGCCGTTAAAATGTTTAACTCCTTTGGTAAATCAGTTAAACTAGCAGAAGATAAATTTGATGCATTTACCGCAGTATGCGGTTCTTCTCCTGCATTCGTATATATGTTTATTGAAGCAATGGCAAAAGGCGGATTGAATGAGGGATTACCAAAAGAAATTATATACGATATTGTATCTCAAGCAGTTCTTGGATCTGCTAAAATGGTATTAGTTACAAAAGATACACCACAAAAACTAATTAATGATGTATCTACACCTGGTGGTACAACTGTTGTTGGTACTGCTGACTTAAGAAATAACAACTTTGAAGAAATTGTAATAAGCGCAATAGCTAAAACGACTGCGCGTTCAAGTCAACCTGTAAAATAAAACGATAATCCATTTTAAAGTGGGTTATCGTTTTTCATTATTCATTTACATTCATAAAAAAATTTAAACTATTTTATGTTAGTTTTCTTTCAATTTTAGTAACTTTTTCCTTATAAAATAGTTTATATATAAATAACATATAATAAACTATTAAAAAAGTACATGATAAGTTAATTACCTCATAATAGATTTTGACATTCAAATAATAATTTAAAGCATAATCAGTAAATCTAAACACCATTAGAAATACTAAATACATTATCAATCCAATTATTATTGTATAAGTGTGATATTTGACGGATAAAATAATCTTTTTTCTAAATGCTAAAAATATACAAAACAATGGAAATAAACCAAACAATATAATAGCAGTTGATGAAACAGGATCAAAGTAGCCTTCATAGGTATATAGTACAACACTGGCAGAATACATTATCAATATTGTTAAAAATATCGGATAAAACAATACTAAAATAAATTTGTAAATACTTAAATTATATACAACATGTAGTCTGTCTTTGTTTAATAGTAATTTAGTTAAGAACATTAATAAAACCACTATATATAACTGCGCCTGAAAATAAACTGGACCAATGTTTAAAAACTCATATTGGAATATGAAAAGACATATTGCAATTTGAATAAATAAAGTTATGTACAAAACATTTTTTTTACTTAGCATAAAAATCCCTCCAGAAGATTACTCTTTCTTGGTAATACGTATAATACTTTTCTTCAAAAACTTCTTCTCCAGCAAGGTTATTTACAAGTTCATTGAATTCGCCTGAAACGTCACTGTTATCATAAATTCCTTTTTCAAATTTATCTAACTCATTTAAAATCACTTGATTCATTAAGGAACCAATGATTGGAATTCTGTGTGTAGAAACTTTTGTAGTTAATTTAGTAAAGTCGATAACGTATTGAAAATTAAAATCTATGCCCCTGATAATAATAAAGATTAATGTCAGACATTAATCCTTAACTATATCTATTACATTACACTATGCATCATACTTTTATTATACTTCGATACTTCCATATTCATCTATTGTTTTAGTAATGTTTCCTTGTTGGTTTCTTATATAGAAATATTCAACTCCATCAGTTGAATCACTATGTAAATATGACTAAACATACACAAAGTATCTTCTAGCCATCTAAATAATCAATAAGAGTATCATTTAATTCTATAGCGTTTTTATTATCATATATAACAAAAAGTCTTAGATAATGTAAATAGAATTTCATTATAACGACATAATAATCTTTATTTTTTAATGCAGTTTTTATTCGAATTAACTCAACAACTTCAATAATTAGATATTCTGACAAATTAACAACTAGAATAATTACAACAAAAACGAATAAAAAGCTTTGAGAAATAAATGAATAATATTTGAATGTTAAACCAATTATAACTAAAATACTCATTATTGATGGTAAAAGATAATATTTAAAATATTTATTTAATAACTTTTCTAATTGACTGAACAATTTCAGTGATTCTTTATTAACAGTATTTATTTCGACAACTTTAACTGTTGTGAGATAAGATTTAATACAATCACTTTCACTAACCTGATTCTTTTTACTTTCAATATTAAACAATAACGAATAACTCTTGAAAAAGTTTCCATTTAAAAATACAACTTGATTCTTTAATCCCTTGTACTGATGATAGAACAAAGCTACTGGGAAGAGTACCTTCACAACATAACTAAATGCATTATTCGGTTTATTATTATAGGTTGCTTTTAAATACAGCAAACAAGCTGTAATATATGAAAAATTAATAAGTGTTAATATAATGATCAAAACCAAAACATCATCCATAAAGAATATGAAGAGTAGGTTTAGATTAAATAATATAAAACTCATTTTAATCGCTTCTTCTGTACCATAAGACTTTAAAAATTTATCATTTTTTGTCATTTAACCAACCTTCAATTTCTCTAATAGATTTCTGATATCATACTTGAAAATTTTTATGGAACTGCATGTCTTTTTTTACATTAATTAAATAGATATAAATTAAAGCCTAAATTTTTTATTTACAATATGCTTTCTCTAATTCAATACCTCAAAATCACAAGAATATAACTTCAGTATTTAAATTTTGGATGTAATTTTTAAGATTTTTCAGTTGCTCCCGGGTTGAATTTTTAATATAAATATCCATGTAGTATGCATCATATATTTCAAAACGTTCAATACTTTTACCATCAAAGAAAACTTCAAATTCAACAAAAATTAAATAGATATCCATCTCCATCTTAGCTTTCATCTCGTTATAACTATATGTTTTGTACTC
>JASFZA010000019.1:0-4618 GCA_045046715.1 Candidatus Izemoplasma sp. | reverse complement strand
CTGGCAAATAATGCTCGGATGGTGGAATTGGTAGACACGTTGGACTTAAAATCCAATGGACAGTAATGTCCGTGCGGGTTCAAGTCCCGCTCCGAGTACCAAAAGGGATGCTTTCGCAAGATTGCTTCCCTTTTTTGTTTTTACCTCTTCTAACTTATTGATAGACATAGATATTACTCTTATAACTTCGTGATAAATAGGAGTTCGATACTTTCCGTCCTGAAAAACTAATTTTTCTTTGAATATCGAACTCAATAACTTTTGCTTAATAGAAGTCGATGCCTTATCAAATAATCGACTAACATTTTTTAGCATAAAAACTCCGAACTTAACGAACTCTCTTATGTCCTTTTGATACCCTTTTAGATTATCTTTTTCTTGTTTCAATTTAATCAAACTAGCATCATGTATTCGGTTAGTTGTTTTATAAGTCTCATTATCGACAATTCCATCCAGTAGTTTATCCGTTAGTACTTCCTGCTTTTTATTTAATCTTTCAATATCGCTATTAACTTTTTTAAGTTGGAAGTACTTACTTTCCTGTGCCGTCATATACTTCTCCTCTAGCACCAACTCAAACAAATAACAGACCTCTTCATTGGGTTGAATTTCATTCAGGAGTTGTACAAAAGCATCATGGGCATCTTTAATCTTAAATCTCTCTCCGCATCCCTTTCTTGGATTGCAATGATAGTAATAGTGTTTCGCTCCTGTTTTGCTTTTAGAAGCACTTCCCGTTAAATTACAACCACATCTTTGGCAAAGAAGATATCCCCTCAATGGCAGATGCGGATTCAATTTTTTTGATTTTAGATTATATCTACTTTTCTCATTTAAATAATACTGAACTTTATTAAAAGTCTCCATTGTAATCAATGGCTCATGTAAGGCGTCTACTACCAATTCAGGTTCATCCTTATAGGCAGGAATTTTAATTTTACCAGTGTATGCAATTTGCGTAAGTAATCTACTTAAATTACTTTTTGAGAGTCGTAATTCTCTATATTTTGGATTAAGTCGTAATTCATTTTGCGAATAAATACCAAGAGCAAAATCGTTAAATAACTCTATAATTAACGGCGCACTTTTGGCAGACGGTTTCATTAGGTGTTTTCCAAGTTCATCTATCCCTTTAACGTAACCTAAGGGTTGTCTATTAATCCATCTACCTTCTTTCATTGCTCTTCTCATACCTGCAATAACTTTCTTACTCTTTCTCCTATTTTCGATTTCGGGCAATGTCAAGTTAAGGTTAAGCATAAGAAACTGATTCTCGTCCTCATGGTCTATCCATTCATCTATTGCGTTAACCTCAACCCCTAAACTTTCAAAAAATTTAATGTAGTTTAGAGCTTCTGAAACATTTCTCGAAAATCTATCCCACTTGGGAACAAGTAAATAGTCAATACTTTTATTGTTTTTCTTTACAAATTCGACAAGTTTTGTGAACTCTGGTCTATTAAAATCTTTGGCAGAATAATCTTCTTCATATTCTTTCAAAACTTTCATCGAATTATTATCACAAAATTCTAATAGTCTGTATTTTTGCTCACTTAAACTATGACCATGTTTTTTTTGTTCACTTGTGCTTACTCTTCGGTAAAGTATCGCTGTTTTGCCTTCTAAATTATTCATCTTTAGTTAATTTAGATTCATAAATGATTTCTGCTAATTGATATAACTTTTCTCTAATTTCTTTTACTTGTTCCTGCGTATAATTTTGACTATTTTTATTTAAAATTTTGCTGCATTTTTCTATTGACAACATTTAAATTAGTAATGTACATAATCTTTGGTGCTTCCATTTGATATGCTTTTTCGTGTTGCTCTTATGGGGGCGTCCCTTTATTGTTTTTTAATCTTTTTCTTTTCAGTTATTTTATATACTGTATTATTGCCTCTCTTGGTAGTTGTTGCTTCTGCATATTTTAAACTGTTAAAAATGGTATTTAACTCTTTAGCCGATTTCATAATAAATTTTTTATCTAAAATAAATTCATCACCGCTGTCCACCTTTAAGAATAATGATTTAAGATTCTTCGCTGATATGGCTTCTTTAATCTCTTTTTCTATGGGGGTTAAGGAATGATCTATATATTCAGTTTTAAGATTCTTATCGTCAATTATTCCGCTTACCAATTTGTTTAAATCAATGGAAATATAATCATCTTGTATAGTTTGAAATTGCAATGATGTATCAATTTCTAGTTGGTTTCCTAATAAGGCTTCTCCAGAATCAAATACAAGGAGTTTAACCGGGTCAGGATCTCTTTGAGTAAGCAGGATATAAAAATCTAATTCGGGGTAATCAGAGGGATTGTTTTCGGCGCCGTATATTTCCAGAAATTGTTTGACTTTCTTTATTTTTTTTAAATCAAAACCAAAGTCTCTCAGCTTAATGATGACCTTCAACCAAACCAATTCCGTAAAACTAAATAACCTCCATCCTTTTCCTTTTGGTCTATTATCGTTAATAAGCCCTAAGTCTTGATAATGAGTAATTATTCTTGATGTAATATTATTAATTAATTTTAATCTATAAATTTTTTCATTGATGGATACCATATGGTTTATTTCATCGACTGTCGAACTCTTTGGACCACTAATATACCGTTGATAAAATCCTATGTCGGCAAGGGTGTTTCGTTTATTATGAAAGGAATCATTCTTATTATTTTTCATTTTTTTAAACTTTACATGTTTGTAATGTTTTACAAATGTATAAAAATATATTACATTGATGTAATGTTTTTAATAAAAATAAAATTTATGCAATTAGATAAAATCCTTTACATGCTGCTATCACAAATAATATTCTACAATCCTAGTTGAACTCAATTCAACTACTTCATTTTTTATCAACTTGGGTTGCGATCAGTTGGGATCGGTTGCGATCATTTGTTAACACTTGTTGCATTTGTTGACGTTTGTTGACGTTTGTTGAGATAAGGATATGATAGGGCTTGTTTAGAATATTTATAGTTCTTTTTTTGATTAGTCCTTGGCTTTTGCTAGCATTTGCTAGTTTTGATATTCACTACAACTAATTTAACCCCACTTATCAGTATTCTCGCACGTGCGTATGATATAAAGGATGCATCCTTCAAAATATGGGCTTTCCTACTCTATTGTATTTTAATCTTCGTTTCTAAGTAAAGGTTTCTTTATATGCCAACAGCATTAAAAATTTGTTGGAAATAGTCGTTGAGGTTTACTAAGCGTTAATTATGCTAATTGGGGGTTTTACTTTTTATGTGTTCAACTATAGGATAACCTAACCTAAAGGGTTAGGTTTTAATTAATACCAACAATTTTAAAATAAGGTGTTTTCGTTATTTTTTTCTTATGTGTGAATGATAGGGCTTTTTCATTCTTCAAAATTTGGACCCAATTTAGGTCAACTATTGATTTATAGATCATTTATAGCTATTGAAATTTCTTATATATAAACATAATACTAATGACATCAGTTTTATGTCACTTCGGCATAAATTAAGAACATTTTTAGTATCTTTAATCATTCTTAAAAGAACCTCGACACCAAACAATCGAACTATGCTTAGCAATTTTAAAAAAGTGACAAATCCACTAACAATTATTGCTATTTTTGCAGGAATAACTGAGGTAATGTGCTCCATTGCTTTATATTATGTTAGCGATAAAAATGAAATATGGATAATTCAATTCCTAGTATGGTTTCCACTTATTTTAGTTTTGTTGTTCTTTTATACACTAAATTTTAATAATAAAGTATTATATGCACCTAGTGATTATTCTAATGAAGATAATTTCATGATGGCATCTAGTTTAAGTCCACAAATAAAATCAGAGGGAATTTTATTCTCTAATCCAATTAAAACTGAAAATGATTAAGAATATATCAAATACATATAAAGGAGGAAGAGTAATCCTTGATAATAATGGCTTTACTAAATGTATCTTTATAGATTGTCAGCTTGTATTTAGTGGAAATGGACCTGTTGAATTAAATAATTGTTCATTTACAAATGTAAAATGGGTTTTCTCAGGACCCGCTGAAAACACGCTTAAATTTTTAAAAGCAATGTATTCGGGAATGGGACAAGGAGGTAAACAAGTCGTTGAAACAACTTTCAATAATATCATGGAAAAATAACCTGTAAATTCTTCAAAGTTCGACAACGGCGGAGTAAATCTGAATTGGGGGTTTCACTTTTTTATATGTTAAGTTCTATTTGATTTGGATATTTCTTTTGATTATAACCTGTTGCCCGATATAAGGAATTACAATAATATCTATTTCTAATTTGTTTTGCAAGGTGCGAAATAAGGTTGTTTTCATACTTAGGCCGGTTACCATTGTAGTTGTTTAGCAATAAACTACCTAATTCTATAAATATCATTGGATCGTTTTTGTGTAAGTATTTTAATTTTATTTACCCTGATCCCAATATATCCTAATGGGTTTTCTAGGTTCTTTTGGGTTTATTATAATTGCAATATGTTTTCAATTTTTGTTTACTCTTCTCGCACATGCGTATGAGGGGTTGAATTGATTCTTCATAATCTGGACTTTCTTACACCAATGTATTTTATTCTTCGTTTCTAAGTAAAGGTTTCTTTATATGCCAACAGCATT
>JASFZA010000018.1:0-20817 GCA_045046715.1 Candidatus Izemoplasma sp. | reverse complement strand
GTAAGAACTTTAATGTCCGAGACTTAGGTGCATAATGCTTAATACCCTAACGAGATAAAAAAGATAATATTGATTTTAATATTCCTCTTTTGTCTATGACACGAGAGGTTTTTATTTATAAAACACTTTAGGAGGTGGAAAAGTGTCTAAACAAGCAATCGAAATTAAAAGTAATTTAGTGAATGAACTTGTAGAAAAAATGCAAGCATCAAACTCTATTGTTGTCGCAGATTATTCTGGTTTATCAGTTGAACAAGTAACTAAGTTAAGAGTTCAACTACGTGAAGCAGGATGTGAAATGAAAGTTATCAAAAATAACATCATTAAAAGAGCGGCTACTAAAGCTGGTTTTGCAGAGATTGTAGAATCTCTTACAGGACAAAACGCTATTGCATTTAGTACTGAAGATAGTGTTTCTGCTGCAAAAGTTATTTATGACTTTGCAAAAGAAAACGAAGCATTAGAATTAAAAGTAGGTATTGTTGATGGTGAATATATGGATAATGAAAAAATTCAAACTATCGCTACAATTCCATCAAGAGAAATCTTACTTACAATGTTTGCAGCTGGACTTATGCAACCTATTAAAGAGCTTGCAATCGCAATTGACTTACATTCTAAAAACTTAGAAGAAAGTCCACAAGAATAATAAAATAACTATAATTTAATTGGAGGAAATTAAAATGGCTAAATTAGCAAATAACGATATTATCGGAGCATTAAAAGAAAAAACTTTATTAGAATTAAAAGAATTAGTAGATATGATGAAAGAAGAATTTGGAGTAGATCCTAGTGCAGTTGCAGCAGCGCCTGCAGCAGCAGAAGCAGCTGGACCAACTGAAGTTACTGTAACTTTAGAAAGCTGTGGACCTAAAAAAATCGCTGTAATTAAAGTGGTTAGAGAATTAACTGGTTTAGGATTAAAAGAAGCAAAAGGTGTTGTTGATGCAGCTCCTACACCTATCAAAGAAAACATTTCTCCTGAAGCGGCTGAAGAAATTAAAGCTAAATTAGAAGAAGCTGGAGCATCTGTTACAGTAAAATAATTTACCTACACAAAACGACCTGAGGACAACCTCGGGTTTTTACCTATTTATTACAAATTAAATAAATGGAGATGGTGTAATGTCACATTATTTTACAAAAGATAATAATACATTAAAAAGCAATCCACATGTGATTGCTTTTAGTGCGAATGGGATACCTCTCAAATTCAAGACCGATCATGGTGTGTTTTCAAGAACAGAATTTGATGAGGGTACCAGAATATTATTGAAATACATAGAAGTCGCTAACGCTAAAACAGTCCTTGATTTAGGATGTGGATATGGTGTTATTGGAATATACATCGCTAAACAATATCAACTGGATATCGATATGGTTGATATTAATAATCGAGCCGTAATGTTGAGTAAAGATAATTCAACATTAAACAATGTCAATACAAATGTATTTTACAGTGACGGATTTGAAGCGATTACGAGAAAGTATGATTTGATACTTTTTAACCCGCCAATTAGAGCAGGTAAAAAAGTTTTCTACAAACTTTTTGAGGAATCAGTCTCATATTTGAATGAATTTGGAAGCTTTTATATTGTTATTAATAAGAAACATGGCGCTGTATCTGCTATTAACAAATTAAAAACGATTTATAGAAGTGTAGAAATCATTGATAAAGAGAAAGGCTTCAATGTTGTTGAATGTAAGATGTGATTGACTATTTGACAAATTTATGATATTATATTTAAATGCCGAATGATGCGATTTTTTGTATTTATACGACATTTTAACAAATTAAACGGGGTGAGATTTGTGAATTACAAATTAGTGAAATATGGTAAAAAAAGAGAAAGACGAAATTACTCTAGAGTAAAGTCTAATATTGAATTACCAGACCTTATAAAAGTTCAGACTCAATCATTTAAATGGTTTACTGATCAAGGGTTAAAAGAATTATTTAGAGATATTTCTCCTATTGAAAACTTTACAGGAGATATCGAACTTTGGTTCGAGGATTACGAATTTGGCGAAGCTAAATACGATATTGCTCGTTCAAAAGAAAAAGACATTACTTACTCTAAACCATTACGTGTTAACGTGAAATTGGTTAATAAAGAAACTGGAGAGATTAAAGAGCAAAAAATCTTTATGGGTGATTTCCCTGTTATGTCTCCTGTTGGTTCTTTCGTTATTAATGGATCAGAACGTGTAATCGTAAGTCAAATTGTAAGAAGTGCCGGGGTTTTCTTTAGCGAAAGTATTGATAAGAAAACTTTAAAAAGAAAATATTTAGGTCAAGTTATCCCAACTCGTGGAGCATGGCTAGAATATGAAATTGGATCTAAAGACAATTTATTTGTTAAATTAGATCGAAGTAAAAAAATTCCACTAACTACTCTACTTAGAGCGTTAGGTTTTTCTGGTTCTAAACAAATCGTTGAAATATTTAGTGATTTAGATCTTTTAAGAAATACTTTAGAAAAAGATACTACTAAAACAAATGAAGAAGCTATTATCGAAGTTTATTCTAAACTTCGTCAAGGTGAAACTGCAACTATTGAAGGTGCTAAGTCATTCTTCATTAGTCGTTTATTTGATGCTAAAAGATACGATCTTGCTGAAGTAGGAAGATATAAAATTAATAAAAAATTAGACGTTCTTAATCGTGTCTATGAAAATGTATTAACTTATGATTTAGTTGATCCTGAAACAAAAGAAGTTGTTGTGGCTAAGGATACAAAAATTAACGATGAGCTTTTAGAAGTATTAAAAGAGAATCGTCATCTGTTTACTCACAAAGTTCCTGGTGTAGGGGCTTATGAACTTGAATATTCATTTGTTGAGCAAGTAGAAGTATTTAGAACTGCTGAAGTTAATAAAGTGTTACTATTTGATTATTTATCAGATGAAGAGCTTTTTGAACAAGCTAGAGCACAAGAATATAAATCTGCAACTAAGTACTATAAAGGTTATTTAAAAGCTGTTGGTAAAACTGAAAAAATGTTAACTGAAGAATTAGGTAAAGACTTTGTTAAAGAATTCAAAAACAAATATACTGAAGTTCTTGAAAATGAGAATATTTATTTTGAACTAGCAGAAATTGAAGTTTTAGATGTAACTGTTCAAGATAAAGAAAATAACGACGTTATTGTAAGAGTTGTTGGTAACAATAGCTTTGAAGATAAAGTTCATATCGTTCCTTCAGATATCTTAGCTAGTATTAGTTACTATTTAAATCTATTTAACCGTGTCGGATCATTAGACGATATTGATCATTTAGGAAACAGAAGATTAAGATTAATTGGTGAACTTCTTAAAAATCAATTTAGAATTGGTTTAACAAAAATGGAGAAAAATGTTAAAGACAGAATGTCAACAAAAGATCCTACAGAAATCACACCACAAAATCTAATTAATATAAGACCTTTAACTTCATCTTTAAAAGAGTTCTTTGGTAGTAGCCAGTTATCACAATTTATGGCTCAAACAAATCCTCTTGATGAGTTAACACATAAAAGACGTATTAGTGCACTTGGACCCGGTGGTTTAACAAGAGACCGTGCTGGATTCGAAGTTCGTGATGTTCATTATTCACATTATGGACGTATTTGCCCAATTGAAACACCAGAGGGTCAAAATATCGGACTGATCAATAGTTTAGCTTCATATGTTAGAGTTAACAAATATGGATTTATGGAAACACCATATTTAAAAGTTAATGTAATTGATAAAAACACAGTACAAGTTTCAGATGAAATGATTTATTTAACTGCTGATGAAGAAGAAAAATATATTATCGGGCAAGCAAATATTCTTGTTAATGATAACAATGAATTTATCCATGAACAAGTTGTTGCTAGACATCGTGGTGGTACAAAAATGTTCCATCGCTTTGATGTAGAACTTATTGATGTTTCTCCGAAACAGATTGTTTCGATATCAACAGCATGTATTCCGTTCTTAGAACATGATGATGCAAACCGTGCTTTAATGGGTGCAAACATGCAACGTCAAGCTATTCCATTATTAATTCCTGAAGCTGCGTATGTCGCAACAGGTATTGAATATAAAGCAGCACATGATTCAGGAAGTTGTATTGTTTCTGATATCGATGGAGAAGTTACTTATGTAGATTCTAAAACAATTAAAATTAGACAAGAAGACGGTAAAACTAAAGATTATAAGCTTTCTAAATTCCAAAGAAGTAATCAAGGAACGTGTATTAATCACAGACCTATCGTTGAACTTGGTGAAGAAATTAAAATCGGTGACATAATCACTGATGGTCCTTCAATGGACGAAGGTGAAATGGCACTTGGACGTAATGTAGTTGTAGCCTTCATGACTTGGAATGGATATAATTATGAAGATGCAATTATTATGAATGAAAGATTAGTAAAAGACGATGTTTATACTTCGATTCATATTGAAAAATTTGAAACTGAAGCTCGTGATACTAAACTTGGTAAAGAAGAAATTACAAGAGAAATCCCGAATGTTGGAGACGATGGTAGACGATTCTTAGATGATAAAGGAATCATTATACCTGGTGCTGAAGTATTTGAGGGAGATATCTTAGTTGGTAAAGTTACTCCAAAAGGACAAACTGATCCGACTCCTGAAGATAGACTTCTTTTAGCAATATTTGGTGAAAAATCTCGTGAAGTTAGAGATACTTCACTTCGTGTACCTCACGGTGGTGGAGGAATTGTTCGTGATGTTAAATATTTCTCAAGAGCTGATGGTGACTCACTTAGTCCTGGTGTAAATGAAGTAGTTAGAATTTACATCGTTCAAAAGCGTAAAATCAACGAAGGAGATAAAATGGCTGGTCGTCATGGTAATAAAGGGGTTATTTCAAAAATACTACCTTCATACGATATGCCTTATATGGAAGATGGAACACCAGTTGATATCATGCTTAACCCTTTAGGAGTACCTTCGCGTATGAATATTGGACAAGTATTAGAAATTCATTTAGGGATGGCTGCTAAAAAATTAGGAATTCATGTTGCTACGCCAGTATTTGATGGAGTGAAAGATGAAGACTTAGTAGAAATAATGGCTGAAGCTGGAATGGCTGCTGATGGTAAATTCACACTTTATTCAGGACAAACTGGAGAAAAATTCGATAATCGAATTAGTGTTGGAGTTATGTACATGATTAAATTAGACCACATGGTTGACGATAAATTACATGCACGTAGTGTTGGACCATATACTTTAGTAACACAACAACCAATGGGTGGTAAAGCTCAAAATGGTGGACAACGTTTCGGAGAAATGGAAGTTTGGGCACTTGAAGCATATGGTGCTGCTTACGCATTACAAGAAATGTTAACTGTGAAATCGGATGATATTATTGGTAGAAATAAAGTGTTTAGAGCGATTGTTGACGGGAAAAGTATTCCTTCACCAAGCTTACCAGAATCATTCCGTGTATTAACTAGAGAATTACAAGCACTTGGTATCTATGTTGAACTTATCAACAAAGAAACTGGTGTAAATGAAGCTAGTAAAAGCCTAGTTGATGATGATAGTGGAGACTACATCTCAAAATATGGCTTCCAATCTTAAGAAAGTATGGTGATTTTATGAGTCAAAGATTTTCACATTACAAAATCCGATTAGCGTCTCCTGACGAAATCAGAGGATGGTCATTTGGTGAAGTTAAAAAGCACGAAACAATTAATTACCGTACTTTGAAACCTGAAAAAGATGGACTATTCTGTGAAGTAATTTTCGGACCTACAAAGGACTTTCAATGTGCTTGTAGCAACAAATCAAAAAGAAACTCACACACAGGTAAAAAATGTCCTGTCTGTGGTGTTGAAATTACTGAAAGTAAAGTAAGAAGAGAACGTATGGGACACATCGAGCTTGCTGCTCCTGTTGTTCATACCTGGTACTTACGTAATGCACCTTCTCGACTTGCTACATTATTAGCTCTTAAAGCTAAAGATTTAGAAGAAGTAGTTTATCTAGCTAGTTACATTGTTATTGATAAAGGTGATACTGATTTACTATTTAAACAAATCTTAAGTGAAGCTGAATATAGTCGTAAATTTATGGAATATGGTTCACGTTTTAAAGCTCTTACAGGAGCTGAAGCGGTTAAAGTTCTTTTAAAGAAAATTGATCTTGCTGATGAATCATTAAAACTAAGAGCTAGCTTAGCAAATGCTTCAAAACAAAAACGAGAAAAAATTATTAAACGTCTTGAAGTAGTTGAAGCATTCAAAAATTCAGATAACAAACCAGAATGGATGGTAATGGATGTATTACCTGTAATACCTCCAGAATTACGTCCAATGGTTCAGTTAGATGGTGGACGTTTTGCTACAACTGACCTTAATGACTTATATCGTCGTATTTTAAACAGAAATAATCGTTTAAAAAGACAATTTGAGCAACACGCACCACACTTAATTACTAAAAATGAGAAACGTATGTTACAAGAAGCTGTTGATGCTTTGATTGATAACTCTAAACGTGGACGTAAAGTAGTAGTTGAGAAAAATAGACCATTAAAATCATTATCTGATATGTTACGTGGTAAGCAAGGACGATTCCGTCAAAACTTACTTGGTAAACGTGTAGATTATTCTGGTCGTAGTGTTATTGTTGTTGGGCCAAGTCTTGAAATGTATCAATGTGGACTACCTAAAGAAATGGCAATTACATTATTTAAACCTTTTGTTATTAGAGAGTTAATTCAACGAGAAATAACTGCTAATATTAGAAGTGCTAAAACAATGATCGAACGTTTAGATAACAAAATTTGGGATGTACTTGAAGATGTAATTAGAGAACACCCAGTATTACTAAACCGCGCACCAACACTTCATAGATTAGGTATTCAAGCTTTCGAACCTGTCTTGGTCGAAGGTAAAGCTATTCGTCTTCACCCTTTAGTAACAACAGCATTCAATGCTGACTTTGATGGTGACCAAATGGCTGTACATGTACCTTTAAGTGAAGAAGCGCAAGCCGAAGCACGTGTACTAATGCTTGCTTCAAATAATATCTTAAATCCAAAAGATGGTAAACCAGTTGTTACTCCTTCTCAAGATATGGTACTAGGTAACTATTACCTTACTATTGAAAAAGCAGGAGCAAAAGGTGAAGGTAAAGTATTCGGTGATTATGATGAAGCAGTAATTGCTTTTGAAAATAAAGAAATTACATTACACACTAGAATTGCACTTCGTGGTAGTGCTCTTGGTAATGCTCCACTTACTTTGGAACAAAAACAAGGATACTTACTAACTACTTTTGGTAAATTAACATTTAATGAAATCTTACCAAGAAGTTTCCCATACTTAAATGAACCAACATTAACAAACTTACAAGTTAATACTCCTGATATTTATTTCTTACCTAAAGGATCAAATATTAAAGAGGAAATAGCTAGTAGAAAATTAGTGGGACCATTTAAGAAAAAATTCTTATCAGAAATTATTTCCCAAGTATTCATTGATTTCAAAATCGGTGAAACATCAAAAATGTTAGATAAAATGAAAAACTTAGGATTTAAGTATTCAACATATGCTGGACTTACAATTAGTGCTTTCGACGTAAAAACTTACTCGAAAAAACATGATGTACTAGCAGCGTCTGATGCTAAAATTGATGAAATTACTGAATTATTTGAAATAGGACTTCTTACTGATAACGAAAGATATAAGCTAGTTATTGCCGAATGGGCTGCTGCGAAACTTATTATTCAAACAGGACTTCAAAAAGAGCTTTCAAAAGAAAACCATATCTATATGATGAGTGATTCTGGAGCCCGTGGGAATATTTCAAACTTCACACAGTTAGCTGGGATGCGTGGATTGATGGCAAACCCTTCTGGGAAAACTATTGAGTTACCAATTAAAGCTGCCTTCCGTGAAGGATTAACGATGTCTGAGTTCTTTATCTCAACACACGGTGCTCGTAAAGGTTCTACCGATACAGCATTAAAAACAGCCGATTCAGGTTACCTAACAAGACGTTTAGTTGACGTAAGTCAAGATGTAGTAATTACAGAAAACGACTGTGGAACTGATCGTGGTGTTACTGTTTATGAAATTATCGATGATGGAAAAGTTATTGAACCGCTTAAAGACCGTTTGGTTGGTCGTTATATTCAAGAAACATTTGCTAATCCTGAAACTGGAGAAGTTATAATGGAGAAAAACGAATATATAACTGATGCTTTAGCTGATATAATTGTGGCAACAGGTGTCAAAGGTATTACGATAAGATCTGTTTTAACTTGTGATTCAAAAACAGGTTTATGTAAAAAATGTTACGGTCAAAACTTAGCAACAGGTGAAAAAGTTGAAGTTGGGGAAAGCGTTGGTATTATCGCTGCTCAATCAATTGGTGAACCTGGTACACAGTTAACGATGCGTACATTCCATACTGGTGGAGTTGCCGGTTCGGATATTACACAAGGGTTGCCTCGTATTCAAGAGTTATTTGAAGCTCGTACACCTAAAGGTAAATCAATTATTTCTGAAATTTTAGGGACAGTATCTGAAATTGAAATCGTTGAAGAAAGATTTAAAGTTACTGTTGAAAACGGATTTGAATCTCATACTTATGAAACAGATTCTGGTGTATCAGTTCTTGTACAAGAGGGTGATGACTTAGAACCAGGACAACAAATTACTGAGGGTAATATTGATCCGAAACAGTTACTAAAAGCAACAAATACAGCAACTGTGCAACAATACATTTTACATGAAGTTCAAAAAGTATACAGAAGCCAAGGTGTAGAAATATCAGATAAGCACATTGAAATTATTGCTCGTCAAATGATGAAAAGATTAAATGTAATTGTCGAAGGAGATACAAAATTATTACCTGGTGCTCAAGTATCAATCAACGAATTTAAAGCAGCTAACTTCAAAGTTTTAAAAGCTCGTAAAAAACCAGCGATTGCTCGTCCTGTATTACTAGGGATTACACGTGCTTCACTTAGAAGTGATTCTTTCTTAAGCGCAGCGTCATTCCAAGAAACTACAAGAGTTTTAACAGATGCAGCAATTAGAGGTAAAGTTGATAAATTAGTTGGACTAAAAGAAAATGTTATTATCGGTGGATTGATTCCTGCTGGTACAGGTATTTTACGTCATACACATTTTGATTATGAAAAACCACCAGTTGAAGAAGAAGAAACAAATCCATACATACTAGATGAATTTGACTATTAAACTTTAAAAGGATGCTCACGCATCCTTTTATTACGGTTATAATTTGGAATGAAAATAGCTTTTCCCACTCTAAAGATATAGCAATCTTAAATCGCTAAATAATAAATAAAAATAAATGAACAAATATATTGACACACCTGCATCTGTGATATATAATATTATTGCTATAGAAACTAAAAACTACTGGGTTTATCAATAAAGCCCTAGTTTTTATGGAAAAACCGAACCACCTGGTAGTGTGGAACATAATAAGAGAGGAGGAAACAATTAAATGCCTACAATTAATCAATTAGTAAGAAAAGGTAGAACGTCTAAAGTTAAAAAGACTAAATCACCACATTTAAATATTGGATATAACTCAATTAAAAAAATTCAAACTAACGTATCAAGCCCACAAAAACGTGGTGTTTGTACTCGTGTTGCTACAATGACACCTCGTAAACCTAACTCGGCACTTCGTAAATATGCTCGTGTTAGATTAACGAATGGGATTGAAGTAACAGCATATATTCCTGGTATTGGACATAAATTACAAGAACATAGTGTAGTTTTAATCCGTGGAGGACGTGTTAAAGATTTAGCTGGAGTTAGATATCACATTATTCGTGGTACATTAGATACTTCAGGAGTAGAAAACAGAAAACAAGCTCGTTCTAAATATGGAGCGAAAAAAGCATAATTAAAATTTAAAGTAATTTGAAAGGAGGAATAGTTATGCCTCGTAAAGGTCACATAGCTAAGAGAACAGTATTAGTGGATCCAATTTATAATTCTAAATTGGTTACAAAATTAATTAATAACATCATGATTGATGGTAAAAAAGGAACTGCACAAAATATCTTATATGGTGCATTCGGTAGAGTTGAAGAAATGACAAATCAGCCACCAATCGAAGTCTTCGAAGAAGCTTTAAATAACATTATGCCTACATTTGAAGTAAAATCAAGAAGAATCGGTGGACAAAATTACCAAGTCCCTGTTGAAGTTAGAGACGAAAGAAGATTTACATTAGGATTAAGATGGTTAACATTATATGCAAGATTAAGAAATGAAAAAACAATGGAAGAAAGATTAGCGAAAGAGATTGTAGATGCAGCTCAAGGAAATGGTGCTTCGGTTAAGAAGAAAGAAGATATCCATAGAATGGCTGAAGCAAACAAAGCATTCGCTCACTACCGTTGGTAGAGAGGAGATATTAATATGGCACGTGAATATAGTTTAGATAAAACTAGAAATATCGGAATCATGGCACACATTGATGCCGGTAAAACAACTGCAACTGAGCGTGTATTATTCCACACTGGACGTATTCATAAAATTGGTGAGACTCATGATGGAGCTTCACAAATGGACTGGATGGAACAAGAACAAGAACGTGGAATAACAATCACATCTGCTGCAACAACAGCACATTGGCGCGATTATCGTATTAATATTATTGATACTCCTGGCCACGTAGATTTTACTGTTGAAGTTTCAAGATCACTTCGCGTATTAGATGGAAGTGTTGCATTATTAGACGCACAAGCAGGTGTTGAGCCTCAAACAGAAACTGTTTGGAGACAAGCAACTGAATATAAAGTACCTAGAATCGTATTTGTTAATAAAATGGATAAATTAGGTGCAGATTTCGAATTTAGTGTTCAATCAATGAAAGATAGATTAGCTGCTAACGCACATGCTATCCAATGGCCTATTGGCGCTGAAGATGATTTCACAGGTATTATTGACTTAGTAGAATTAGTAGCTTACCATTTTGATGGAGAAGCTAATGAAGAAGCAGTAGTTATTGATATTCCTGAAGATTTAAAAGAAACTGTAGAATTAAAAAGAATGGAATTAATTGAAGCTTTAGCTGATTTTAATGAAGATCTTATGATGATGTATCTTGAAGGTGAAGAAGTTGAAGCTTCTTTCTTGAAAGAAGTAATTCGTAGAGCAACACTTGATGTTGTATTCTTCCCTGTATTAGCTGGTTCAGCATTCAAAAACAAAGGTGTAAAACTTATGTTAGATGCTGTAATCGATTATTTACCAGGGCCACTTGATGTGGCGGGTGTTAAAGGTACATTAAAAAATGGCGAAGAAATTGAACTTGAAGTTAGCGACGATTCAAAATTTGTTGCACTAGCTTTTAAAGTAATGACGGATCCATTTGTTGGTAAATTAACATTCTTCAGAGTTTATGCTGGAACTATGAAAAAAGGTTCTTATGTATTAAATGCAACTAAAAATAGTAAAGAAAGAGTTGGACGTATTCTACAAATGCATGCAAACTCTCGTAAAGAGATTGATGAAGTATTTGCTGGAGATATTGCTGCGGCAATTGGTCTTAAAAATACAACTACTGGAGATACTATTTGTGAAGAAAAACATTATGTTATCTTAGAAAAAATGAATTTCCCTGAACCGGTTATTAGTGTTGCAATTGAACCTAATTCAAAAGCTGATCAAGATAAAATGGGTATTGCATTAAACAAACTTGCTGAAGAAGATCCAACTTTTAGGACTTATACAGATGATGAAACTGGACAAACAATTATCGCTGGTATGGGTGAATTACACCTTGATATCATCGTTGATCGTATGAAAAGAGAATTTAATGTTATGGCAAATGTCGGTGCACCTCAAGTATCTTACCGTGAAACAATTACGGTTGCTGCTGAAATTGAAGGTAAATTTGTAAGACAATCTGGTGGACGTGGACAATACGGACATGTTTGGATCAGATTTGAACCAAACCCAGGAAAAGGATTTGAATATGTTGATAAAATCGTTGGTGGATCAGTACCTCGTGAATATATTCCTGTAGTAGGAAAAGGATTAGCGGCTTCACTTGAAAACGGAATCCTTGCAGGGTATCCAATCATCGATCTTAAAGCAACATTATTTGATGGATCTTACCATGATGTCGATTCAAATGAAATGGCGTTTAAAGTTGCTGCTGGTATGGC
Organism: Candidatus Izemoplasma sp.; assembly: GCA_045046715.1. GTDB lineage: Bacteria > Bacillota_I > Bacilli_A > Izemoplasmatales > Izemoplasmataceae > JASFZA01. The sequence continues at coordinate 8,657 of JASFZA010000018.1, read as the reverse complement.
GCTTAAAAAAGCTAAAGAAATGTGTAAAGCAATACTACTTGAACCTATCATGTTAGTTGATGTTATTGTACCTGATGATTACTTAGGTAATGTTATTGGGGATATAACAAGTCGTCGTGGTAGAATTGAAGGTCAATCTCAACGTGGTAATGCTCAACAAATTACATCTAAAGTTCCACTATCTGAAATGTTTGGATATGCTACAAGCTTAAGATCAAACTCTCAAGGACGTGGAAATTACACTATGCAATTCTCGCATTATGAAAATTGCCCGAAATCAATATCTGAGGAAATCATTAAAAAACGTAACGGATAATTGATTGAAAAACTTGCATTATGTTAAATAATGCGATAAAATGTATTTGAAAATTCAAAATAAAATTAAGAAATTTTAAGGAGGAACTTAACAATGGCAAAACAAAAATTTGAAAGAACTAAACCACATGTAAACGTTGGAACAGTAGGACACGTAGACCATGGTAAAACTACATTAACAGCTGCAATCGCAACTGTATTAGCAAAAAGAGGAATTGGTGGAACTGAAGCTGCGGATTATGCTTCGATTGACAACGCTCCTGAGGAAAGAGAAAGAGGAATCACAATTAATACTGCTCACGTCGAGTACCAAACAGAAGCGCGTCATTATGCTCATGTTGATTGTCCAGGTCATGCTGACTACGTTAAAAACATGATTACAGGTGCTGCACAAATGGATGGCGGGATTTTAGTAGTTAGTGCTGCTGATGGACCTATGCCTCAAACGAGAGAACATATTTTACTTTCTCGTCAAGTTGGTGTACCTAAATTAATCGTATTTATGAATAAAGTAGATATGGTTGATGATGATGAATTATTAGAATTAGTAGAAATGGAAATTCGTGAATTATTAGATGAATACGGATATCCTGGTGATGAAGTTCCTGTTATTATGGGATCTGCTCTTGGAGCTTTAAATGGCGAAGAAAAATATGAAGATGCTATCATCGAATTAATGGACGCTGTAGATACTTATATCGACACTCCTGTTCGTGATACTGAAAAACCTTTCTTAATGCCTGTTGAAGATGTATTTAGTATTACAGGACGTGGAACAGTTGCTACAGGTCGTGTTGACCGTGGAATTATTAAAGTTGGAGATCCTGTTGAAATTGTTGGGATCAAAGACACTATTACTTCTACATGTACAGGTGTTGAAATGTTCCGTAAATTATTAGATTACGCTGAAGCTGGAGATAACATCGGAGCTTTACTTCGTGGTGTTGCTCGTGAAGATATTCAACGTGGACAAGTATTAGCTAAACCTAAAAGTGTTACACCACATACAGAATTTGTTGGACAAGTATACATTCTTTCTAAAGAAGAGGGTGGACGTCACACTCCATTCTTCAGTAACTACCGTCCTCAGTTCTATTTTAGAACTACAGATGTTACAGGTGTAATTGAATTACCTGAAGGTGTAGAAATGGTAATGCCTGGTGATGATGTTGAAATGACTGTTAAGTTAATTCACCCAATCGCTCTTGAACAAGGTACTAAGTTCTCTATCCGTGAGGGTGGACGTACTGTTGGTGCAGGTATCGTATCTACAATTACTAAATAATTATTACTACAAAATTAAAAGAGACTTCGGTCTCTTTTTTTATTTACATATTTCACAAGATTTTCATACATTTACAAGTTAATGCTGGTATAATAATGCTAGGTGATAATTATGTTGATAGATACACACGTTCATCTTAACTCAGAAAAGTTTAAAGATGATTATCGAGAAGTAATCAAAAGAGCACTTGCAAATGGTGTAAAAAAAATGATTGTTGTTGGTTTTGATAAACCGACAAATAAAAGAGCAATAGCACTTGCAGAAGAGTTTGACTTCATTTATGCAACTGTAGGATTTCATCCTACTATCGCATCAAAAGTGAAAGAAAAAGACTACGAATTGTTAGTTAAACAAATTAAACATAAAAAAGTTGTTGGAATTGGTGAATGTGGACTTGATTTTTACTGGGATAAGGATTTTATTGATGAGCAAATCAATGTTTTTCAAAGACAAATTGAACTATCTAATCTGTATGAAAAACCTTTGGTAATTCACATGCGTGACGCAACGGAAGCTACTTATAATGTACTAAGTGACGCTGACAAAGTAAATGGTGTTATGCATTGTTATAGTGGATCAAGTGTAATGGCCCATAAATTTATTAATTTAGGACTATATATTTCTTTAGGAGGTCCAGTTACATTTAAAAATGGGCATAAACCAAAAGAAGTTGCTTTAAGTGTACCGCTTGATAAATTACTGATTGAAACTGATGCACCTTACTTGGCTCCACATCCGCACAGAGGAAAACAAAATGAACCTGCTTATGTAAAACTCGTAGCAGAAGAAATTTCAAGAATAAAAAACATTTCACTAGCAGAAGTATCTGAAATAACGTCTAAAAATGCAATGAATTTATTTAATATTGAGGAGTGAATTATATGAAAAAAATATTATTGATAGTAACATTAGTTTTTACGATCACTTTAGCTGGATGTATTCCAGCAGATGACACTAATAGTTATACTGATGAAGAATTACGAGCATTAATTGAAGAGCTTATACCAGAAGTAGATGCAACTATTGATACAACGTATGACTTATCATCATTTAATGATGCAATTGTTGATATGATTAGTGTTGCAAGAACTGGTGTTATTGGGATAATTAATGAAACAGCAACTGGATCAAGCAGTGGATCTGGGGTCGTTTATAAACATGTTGGTGACACATATTATGTAGTCACTAATCACCACGTTGTTGAAGACTCGCTATATCTATCAGTTATCTATGAAAAAAACGGGTTATTATTTGAAATAACAGATGACAAGATAACTTTATTAGGAAGCGACCCTACAACTGACTTAGCAGTTTTTACATTTACATCGACTGAAGAATTTACTGTAATTGAACTTGCTGATTCTTATGAAGTGGAACTTGGACAATTTGTTTTTGCAATTGGAAATCCTTTAGGCTTTGATTACTACGGGACTGTTACAATGGGAGTTGTAAGTGGATTAGCTAGATATGTTCAAGATGGAGATTTTGATGCTACTTTACTTCAACATGACGCAGCAATTAGTCCGGGTAATAGTGGTGGAGCATTATTGAATATTAATGGAGAATTAATTGGGATAAATAATATGAAAATTGTAGATGCAGATGTCAGTAGCATTGGATTTGCAATCCCGTCTAATACTGTAAAAAGAATTATTGAAGATCTCGAAGATGATGGTATAATAATCAGACCTTATCTAGGCATCTCAACAAGTGCACAAGTTAATGTGTGTGGTTTGGATTATGGTGTTTGTATTTTAGTTGCCGAAAGTGGTGGCGCATTTGATGCTGGACTTGAGGATGGCGATATAATTATTGGTTATAAAAATGATGGATCTACAGAATACTTAGAAATTCTTAACTTTAACGATCTAAGAGAAGCAATTCTTAATAGTCAAGTTGGAGAACAAATTCAAATAGAGTATGTTCGTGGTGGAGTTATTTACGATTCAAACATAGTGATTTTAGGAGTGCATCCTGACGATGAATAAAAGAGCTTAATAGCTCTTTTTTTATTGACCATAAATAATGATTACAAAAATATGTTTAGAGATTATAAAAATACATTACGAATTAGTAATTATTAGATTTTAGAAATAGATTAAGAACAATATGATGGGTTAATTTATTGAATTGTATTGATATGATTAAATAGGTAATTCAGCTAATAAAATAGAATGTTTTACTTGAAAAATCTATCTAAATAAAGTAAAATTAAACGAGCAATAAGGAGATGATTTAAATGGGTTTAACAGCAGGAATTGTTGGTCTTCCAAATGTCGGAAAGTCAACGTTATTTAATGCAATAACAAATGCAGGAGCTTTAGCAGCAAACTATCCGTTTGCTACAATAGACCCGAATGTGGGCGTAGTTGAAGTGCCTGATGAACGTTTAGATAAACTAACTGCACTTGTACAACCTAAAAAAACTATACCTACAATATTTGAATTTACTGATATTGCTGGGATTGTTAAGGGTGCAAGTAAAGGTGAAGGACTGGGGAATAAATTTTTATCACATATCAGAGAAGTTGACGCAATAGTTCAAGTAGTAAGAGCTTTTGATGACCCTGATGTAACACATGTTGATGGTGATATTAACCCAATTAGAGATATGGAAACAATAAATATTGAACTTGTTTTTGCTGATTTGGAAGTTGTCGAAAAAAGAATCCCTAAAGTTGAAAAAAAAGCTCAACTAAAAGTTGACCAGAACAGTGTGTTTGAATATGCAGTGTTAAAAAGAATCCACGCTAACTTGATGGATAACTTACCTATAAGAGCAATGAAATTTTCGGATACTGAACTAGCAGTCATAAAAAACTTTAATTTTTTAACACTTAAAAAAATGTTATATGTTGCTAATATTGCTGAAGAAGAAATTGCTGATTACTCAAATAATAAATACGTCGATCAGATTAAAGAATTTGCATTAACTGATAAAAGTGAAGTAGTTGTTATTTCAGCGCAAATCGAGTCAGAATTATCACAACTTGAACCTGATGAGAAATTAATGTTTTTGGAAGATTTAGGTGTTGATGAATCAGGGCTTGAAAAACTTATTAGAAGAACTTACGACCTTTTAGGACTTGCTACGTATTTTACAGCTGGTGTAGAAGAAGTAAGAGCTTGGACATTTATTAAAGGTATGAAGGCTCCAGCGTGTGCTGGTATCATTCATACTGATTTCGAAAAAGGATTTATTAGAGCTGAAACTACTAGCTATGAAGACTTGATTCACTACGGTGGAGAGTTAAAAGCTAAGGAAGCTGGAAAAGTAAGACTAGAAGGAAAAGAATACATTGTCAAAGATGGAGACGTAATGCATTTTAGATTTAATGTTTAATCAGTTCAATTTGAACTGATTTTTTCTTTGTGATATGTTAAAATAAGTTTAACAATCAGAATGTTAGGAGAATAATTATGAAAGAGATTTATAAACTTAGTGCATTCTTGAAAACGGAGTATGGTGGAAATAAAGCTGGTGTAGTTTTAAACGCTGATGAACTTACGGAAAAAGAGATGTTTAACATTGCTAGTAATTTGGGATATTCAGAAACTGCATTTATATTAAAGTCTGACATTGCAGACTTTAAACTAAGATTCTTTACACCTTTAGTAGAAGTAGATTTATGTGGTCATGCAACAATTGCTGCATTTAACTTACTAAAAATAAAGGATATTGTGCGAAAAGGAACTTATTATCAAGAAACTAAAGCTGGTGTATTGCGGATTGATATTGAAAAAGATCAAGTATTTATGGAACAAAACTTACCCATTTTTGGAGAAAATATAGCAAGTGATGAAGTTTCAAAATGTTTTAATAATGCGAATTATATTAACAATAGATTGCCAATATCAGTTGTTTCAACAGCAATTAAAGAAATATTCTTACCTGTTAAATCAATTGAGGAATTAAATAATCTTAAACCGAATTTTGACGAAATAATTAAAATTTCAAAAAAATATAATGTAATTGGAATTCATGCATTTGCTCTAGATACTTCGGTTGATGCGTATGGTAGAAATTTTGCTCCAATAGTTGGTATAAATGAAGAAAGCGCAACTGGAACATCAAGTGGAGCATTAAGTTGTTACCTGTACAAAAATTACAAACAAAAGGAAGAATATACACTGAGGCAAGGCTATTCGATGAATCAACCCTCAGAAATACATATTAGATTAAAAATCAGAGAAGGTAACATATATAAAGTATTTGTCGGTGGAACGGCAAAAATTATTGATTAGGAAGTGATTTTATGAAATCAGCAATTATTACTGTAGGAAAAGAAGTATTAACGGGAAAAACAATTAATACAAATCTTGCTACGATAGCTTCTGCATTAACTGAGATTGGTATTGAAATATCAAGGTCTTTTGTAATTGATGATATATTCAATGAGTATGTAAAAGTATTAGATATTCTAGACGAAGACTTAATTATATTTACTGGCGGGTTAGGGCCTACGATTGATGATATTACTAAGGAATCTATTCTAAAATATTTTAATATCAATTCAGTAATCGATGAAGAAACTCTAGAAAGAAATCAAGCTTACTTTTCTAGAATGAATCGCAAGATGGAAGATACAAATTTAAAACAAGCTTACTTTCCAGAAGATAGTATTATACTTAAAAATGACTTAGGAACAGCTCCTGGTCTAATATTCAAGGTCGATAAAAAAACTATTATTTTATTCCCTGGTCCTCCTCATGAATTAAAACCAATGTTAGATAAAACTATAGAGTATCTCATAAAGCAGAATAATATAAAGATGTTTTCAAAAGGATTTAAGCTAACGGGAATTGGCGAGTCAGATATGGAAGTGTTACTAAAAGACTTTTATCACTTGCATAAAAGTGTTGTAATAGCACCGTACGCAAGTGTCGGTGAGATTAAATATGTTTTTACTTCAAAAAACGAATTTGCAATAACAAAATGTATGATTGATTTTAAAGAAAAGTTTAAGCAGTACATTTATGGAAACTTAAACCAAACGCTTGAAGAGGTAGTTGTTAACTTATTGAAAAAGCAAAATAAAATAATATCTGCTGCTGAAAGTTGTACTGGTGGAATGTTCGCTAGTAAAATCACAAATGTCAGTGGGTCATCTGAAGTGTTTAATGAGTCATACATTACTTACTCAAATGAAGCTAAAAATAGAATTCTAAATATCGATAAAGAACTACTAAATGATCATGGTGCAGTTAGTGAAAAAGTCGCATTCAAAATGGCTGAAAATCTTCAGCAAATTACTAATGCAGACATTACCGTTAGTATCACAGGTATTGCTGGTCCAACTGGTGGAACAAAAGAGAAACCAGTCGGGTTAGTCTATTTTGGAATCACGCATAAAGGAATTACAAAAGTCTATAAAAAGATATCAAATGGTAATCGGTTAATGGTTAGGACGAGATCAACAATGTTTGCCTTAAATTTAATTAGAAAAGAGTTACTTAATGAGTAAGTTAATTATTGAAAATAAAGAAATCTTAGGATTACCATTAAACGAGTATTATATGAAAAATATACAATACAAAGGTCTGATATTTTTACAACATGGGTTTGGTTCAAAAAAAGAAAGAGGAACCGATTACCTTGCGATTAACTTAGCAAGACTTGGGTACTTCTGTGTCAGTATTGATGCATATAAACATGGCGAAAGAATTGAAGAACCATATATATCTAAAGCACTATATTTACAGTATTATGAGGCTTATGACGTAATCGAAAATACCGCCAAAGACATATTATTATTGTTTAACAAACATTATAAAAAGAAGTATAAAAACTTTGATTTTATTGGAATTAGTTTAGGTGGAATGATCGGATATTACTTATCAACAATCACTGACAATATATCAAAATTAATCCCAGCTATTTCATCACCAATGTTTACAAGGCTAGCAACTATCGAAACTGACCTAGAGCAACAAGAAAAGTATGATGAATTATTAAGTGCAAAAAAAGAATATATTAAAGAGTTAGATCCATATTTAAATAAAAATAAAATTAAATTTAAAAGCATGTTTATATGTAACGGAACAAAAGATCCCGTAATATCACATCAACATTCTGTTGAGTTTGTAGCGGAAATGAACAATGATTTAATAAGTATAAAACTATATGAAGAAGGTCACGTTGTTTCTAGAAAAATGCAGGAAGATATTCTTGGATTTATCGCATCAGAAAAAGTCGTTTTATAAACGAATATTCAACTAAAAATTAACGTGTTTTAATAAGGAATATTCATTTACAATATAAGCTTTCTATGATATAATACATAAACGTGAGTTTAAAACTCATCCTTGCCGCAAGACGGCCAAAGACCAAAAGGAGGTATTAGAATGACAAAATACGAAATCATGTATATCATTCGTCCAACATTACTTGAAGATGACAGAAAAGTTTTAATTGAAGAATTAAATACTATTTTTACATCAAGAAACTGTCAAGTTGTTAAAGTTGACGAATGGGGTATGAAAGATTTAGCTTATGAAATTGAAAAACATAAAAAGGGTTACTATGTAGTGCTTGATGTTGTTTCGACTGATGAAGCTAGAATCGAATTCGAACGTATTGTTCGTATTAAAGAAGATGTTATCCGTAATTTATTATTAAAAGACGTAAGATAAGGAGAGGTTATTTATGATCAATAGCGTTGTTTTAGTAGGACGCATTACTAAAGATCCAGAATTAAAATATACTTCTAATAATTTACCGTTTGTAAATTTTACTGTTGCTGTAAATAGATCTTATGCTAATCAAAGTGGTGAAAGAGAAGCTGATTTTGTTCAATGTACTATTTGGAGAAAACAAGCAGAAAACTTAGCTAAATTTGTTAGTAAAGGTAAATTAATCGGTGTTCAAGGTAGAATTCAAACACGTACTTACGATGATCAAAATGGTGTTAGAAAATATATTACTGAAGTGCTTTGCGATAGCGTTCAATTCTTAGAACCTAAAAGCCAAGGACAAAGTGATTATTCAAACAACCAAGGATATCAAAACAATCAAAACAATCAAAACAATCAAAACAATCAAAACAATCAAAACAAT
>JASFZA010000017.1:0-4982 GCA_045046715.1 Candidatus Izemoplasma sp. | reverse complement strand
GTTGTTTTACTAACTTTTGCAATACTTATAATCTTAGTTATCATACCTTACTCAATGATTTATGAGACTTTTTTATGACTTCCATCATTGCGTGTTTTGATGTCATGACAATGACGATGCAACACTTGCAAGTTTGTACTTTGCTCGTTTCCACCACGATTTTTAGGTATAATATGGTCAAGTTCTACTACTGAATCATGCTTGAATATTTCTTCACAATAATTGCAAGTAAACTTTTGCTTAACTAAGCACATTTGTTTCCTAGTTTTCTTGCCATTCTTGTTCATTAACCTTATTCCAATAATCTGTTTGACCATCGAATGCGTGGTGCTTACCTTTGATTATGTCTTACAATCTTTGTGCTAGTCATGTAGTTCATAATTATCAGTTTTAAAAACCCAATTCCTATTTCCTACTTTATTCCAGTACTTAGATTTAATCCATATCTTGTCTATCGTGTCTTTGCCCATTTCCACAGTCTTTCTAATATATATTTGTCAATTACTCCAAATACTTCTTTCGCAATGTTGCCACTATGATAATTAGCCCATCTTTACTGGATTTAACTTTCTTATCAGTGTTTCTTGTGACACTCCACAATTTGACTTACATAATATCTTTTATCTTTGCTTGACTTAATTGATCCTTTAGATGGTTTAATTAAAGTTTTTGGTATTGTTGATTTTGTATTTCCTAATATTACAACCTAAGAAATCAAAACCATCGTATATATTTGTGATGTGAGTTATACTTAACTTTACTCCTATCTTGTCCATACACCATTTACCAACTATTTCTTTCTTCAACTATCCATTTTGGCAATTACTACAAAATCATCAGCATAAACAATTACTTTAACTGGTTTTGCACTTTTAGTTTTCTGCCCAGTTCTTTTCTATCCCATGCCCATTTCTCTATCATGGTTTCCATGCCAGTAAAAGCTATATTTGCTAACAACGGACTAATTACTCCACCTTGTGGCGTTCCTATTTCCGTTTCAACTAATTCCTTATTTACTGTCATGGCTCTTTGACCAAATTATTGACTGTATTAATAATTTCCTTATCATTCGTAATGACTTGTAGTTATCGCTTCAGTCTTAATATTATCAAAAAATCCTGTCTCCCTCAAGTATCCATGCTTTTCAGTTTGTTGTTTTCTATTCAACTTAGGAAAGGCTTCATTGATACTGAATACTTTCTTCATGATTGGAACTTCCATTTATAAATTAACATTTAAATTCATACAACTATATACAGTGGATAAGTCAGCATATATCAATCATTACAATTGACCATTAGCTTTTTATCCAATCCTTTACCATTACTAGCGTACTTTATGTCTAAAGCCGTTTCTTTCTGAACCTTTCCAAATTCTAACCTTTGTAATGGCTTACCACGTTTCATGTTACTGGCTGTTACTTCTACTTAGATGGTTATGCCTATGTGTTTTTTCAATTACTGAGTATGTGTTTTTCACTTCTTTACACATTTTCAGGTTTATCTAATATATACCCTGTCTTAAATTAAAGACATTTTATTTCATAACTTTGCTTGTCAGCTCTATACAATTTGTAGACGGGTCAATCCTTTATACTTAGGATTCCTAACCGCCATTATTCCCTGCTTAATTCAGATATAAAACATTTTTCTATATCCAAATGGGTAAGTTATACTTTTACTGAGTAGTAGGAGTAGCCTTTCATCCCCATAAATAACATAATTGTAATTCTCTCGAATCCTTCCTATTGGCTTGTTTTATAACTAGTTTTTAGGAAAACGTGTCGCACCATCATATATTAATAGCACAACGAGAGCTTTAAAACTAGGTTATACATTAGCCGAATCAAAATAAAAGCCAATCTATTAGCACAAGACGTAGTACATTTTGATGAAACAAGGATACGAGTTGGGGATAAGTTGCACTGGTTACACACAGCTTCAACCTCAACTCATACCCACCTCTTCATACATGAAAAACGTGGTAAAGAAGCCGAGTGAAGCATCTATACTTAAAGATTTCAAAGGAACTGCGGTACATGACTGTTGGTCTCCTTATTTCAAATTTGATGATATGCGTCATACTTTATGTGGTGTACGTGAACTCAATAATCTAACAGAAAATGGTTCTCTGTGGGCAGAAGATATGCACGAATTCCTATTAAGCTTGTATATCATATTCAAACCCAGAACAAATTCTTCAGCATTATCGCATCATTCTTTCTCAAGCTGATATTGAGGAACCTCCTCCAAAACCTAGTAAACGTGGTAGACCTAAACAATCGGTTGGAAGAAGTTTACTTAACCGACTTCAGAAAGATGGAGTGCTTGCCTTTGCTTTAGAGCCTGATGTCTCATTCACTAAGAATCCCTACCCAAACGGGACTTACGAGGAGCTGAGGTTAAACAGTTAGTGGTTGTTTCCGTACTTCGTCAGGGGGTAATAATTACGCACGTCTACAAGCTATCGTTTTAACTGCTCGTAAACAAGGTCATAATGTTTTTATTTACTTACGTAATTTATTTTCTTCTCCTCTCTTAAGTTATAGGTAGGTAGTTACCTTAATTCTTAATTAATATCAATTGTTTATTTGGTATTTCCGTAGTCTATTTAATTGGAAAATACTATATACTACACAAAACTAGTCTTGCAAATATATCTTAAATTCAACTCGTCGAGAACGTTGAATATCTTCCACTTCATTGTCTGTAATCATATCGCTAGAGGATAAACCACTAGTTATCAATATGTTAAATAACCAATTTTTATAAGGTTTAATAGTTGGCAAATGTAAACAATAATTTAATACTGCATTGCTACGTTGTTGAGATAGCAACATATTATTTATATAGGCATCGTCTGGAGAAGAACTAGTTTGCCATTCTGAAGAACTATGACCTTCAATACTAATAGTCTTTATAATATGAGCATATTTATTAAGTATGGTTATATAACGAGGACAAAACTCTGTTAAAATAGATTGGTATTGCTGATCAAGCCTAAAACCACCTGCATTAAAAATAGTATTATCAAAATTTATTGTTAAATTATTAGAATCAATAGTAGCTGACCAATGTGGTAAATCGTTTTTAAATTCCTGAATAAGTGCATAGTAAATAATCTTGGATGAGTTATTATGCAGAATGTTGGTACTAGAAGATGCAATAGTTAGTGGTTTACTAATAATTTGCTTAGATAATAATGGTTTAGTTGTATAAATTTTTTTAGGATTATTGGAAATAGCCGGTTCTTTCTCTGGTGAATTACCTTCTCTAATCATCATGTTAGGATAATAAGTATTATTTTTACTAATTGAGGGTAAATATAGCAAACTGAAGTCACATTCTGGTGAAAAAATAGTTTCAATTTGGTAAGATAATATAGTTAAATTCGATGACTTAACTGATGTAGAATTATCAGTAGGAAGCAATTGTTCAGATATTATTTCAGATGAATTTTCTATGTTAAATAAAAAACTTACAGAAACTAATATTACAAATAATAATAATAATGTAGTTTCTAAAACATAATCTGAATGTTTTTCTTTTACAGTATATTTTCCAAATAACTGTTCCATTTAAGTGTATTTCCCATCTTAAGCTCTGAAATTACGCAAAGAAATATAAATAAGCAAATAAAAAGACTTAATAGCAAAAATTGGTAGTGTTATAACAAGTAATGCTAAAGTTGATTAAGAGGTTTGAAAATCAATAAGTTAATGCCTTTTACATTCCATCCTATGTATAAGAACCTTGTAAACGTATCATGGGTTTGATAATCCTGGTTGCATATCCAAATGTTATCATTAAATAATCTGTATACAATTCTAATTGATATTTATCCATCACTTTATTATAATCTATTTTGCTTAATATTAATTATTTTTATCTTGCCATTTACAATATTTTGTGTAACTTCAGTTAATTACTTCGTTCATAGAATTAGCAAAACTAGTTAAATCAACATTTTCAAACTCTGAGAAAGGTATTTTTATTACTTTATCACTATGTATTCTTTTACCAAGATAGATAAGTAGATTATTTAATGAGTCTATTTGTAAATTAATCTATAAGAAGAATGGTATACACCAACAATAAAAAAAGAATGTTGATAATTTGTTCTTCTTCAACAAATTCATTATTAATATTAACTATATAGAAATGAACTAACATGTTGAATATCACAATTAACATTGCTGTAAAAGGAAAAATTGATCCTATTAGTTTTCCATTTTCAGTTCCATTAGCCTGACAAACATAGATTTTTTTCATCATAAATTAACTAATTAAAGAACCATAAACTTAATTCTATTATAGAAAAAATAATAACCATACTAGTGATAGAAATTATAAAAAAGTTAGCCCCCCACCATAAAATAGTAAGAATTTTTCCTTGTGCAAATGTTTGTAGTTCTTCTATATTGTTTCCTTCAAAATAATCAAAACCTTGTATTTTATTGTCTTCATTCAATATAGTATGAAAATCTACATTAGTTTTAATTACCTTATTCATAGAATTAGCAAAGTGCATTAAATCAATTTCTTTAAATTCTGCGAAAGGTATTTTAATTTGTTTATCAATATGTAAAATGATTCCGTCTTCTATAATGGAAAAATGATCGATATCTTTTAGTTTTGTTGAATGTTGGATTCTTCTACCCACATATATCAACAGGTTATTTAAAGAATCTATTTGTAAACAAGGAGGGATCATCTTATAACGACGATAATACATTTTTATTAGGACAATAATAAGAGCAAATACACCCATTATATTATATCCACTGATAAATATCGCAGGATATTTAAAAACTAAAACCATTAATACGAAAAAAGAGAATATAATAATTAAAAATATCACTCTTTCATATGGTTTGGCCTCAGTACCACTAGCCTGACAAACATAGATTTTTTTCATGATAAATTAACTAATTAAAGAACCATAAACTTAATTCTATTATAGAAAAAATAATAACCATACTA
>JASFZA010000016.1:0-3624 GCA_045046715.1 Candidatus Izemoplasma sp. | reverse complement strand
GAGGCGCTATATATTACTTTATTAAGAATTATTAATATGTATATATATTTAAGTGTCCGAAGACGCTTTTTTTTGTGAAAAAAAAACTCGGAGGAAACAAAAATGAAAAGATTATTAACATTAGTAACATTGGCGGTACTAGCTTTAGGGCTAGCGGCATGTGAAACAAATGACGAAGGTACACTAGTCGTAGGGTTAGAATGTAACTACGCACCATTTAACTGGACAGTTGCAGATGCAACAACAGAATCTGTTGAGATTGATGGCGTTAATGCATATTGCGATGGTTATGACGTTGTTGTAGCACAAGAAATTGCGGATGGATTAGGATTAGATTTAGTAGTAAGAAAAATTGAATGGGATGGATTAATTCCAGCGTTATTATCAGGAGAAATTGATGTTATTATCGCAGGTATGAGCCCAACACCAGAAAGAGCTTTAACAGTTAGTTTCACAAATGAATACTATCGAAGCGAACAAGTGTTAGTAGTTAATGATGATTCAGTATATGCATCAGCGACGTCACTAAATGATTTTAGTGGTGCAAATATAATTGCCCAACTAAACACTTTACAAGATGGACTTATTGATCAAATTACGAGCGTTAACCACCAAACAGCATTAACTGATTATCCAGCTCTTGTTGCAAGTGTAACAAGTGGAATTAGTGATGCATTAGTAGCAGAGCTACCAGTTGCTCAAAGTATTGTATCATCAAATGAAGGTTTAACTATTGTAATCTTAGGAGATAATGGTTTTACAGTTGATGATTCTGATGTTAGTGTAAGTGTTGCAGTACGTCAAGAAGATACTGAATTGCTAAATGATATAAATGCTATCTTAGCAAATATAACATCAGAACAAAGAAATTTATGGATGGAAGAGTCATTAATTAGACAACCATAGTAAAATGATTTAAAGAGGTGAAATAGATGTATATATTAAGCGGATCAATTCCACAAGACTTCTTAGGAGGTATTGTCTACATATTTAAAGATAACTATATGCTTTACTATGAAGGATTAAAATTTACTTTAATACTTTCAATAGCAGGGACGTTTATAGGATTAATATTATCTTTGTTTATAACTATTCTTAGAATTCAAAAAATTACAGCAAGAGATAATAAAACAGTAAGAATTCTTAAAAGAATCGGTAGTGTAGTGAGTTTAAGTTACGTTGAGTTTTTTAGAGGTACACCAATGATGGTTCAGGCTGTAATATTTTATTACGGACTTGCATCAATGGGAGTTAGACTGCCAATTATATTTGCGGGTATATTAATTGTCACATTAAATACTGCTGCTTATTTAACAGAAGTATTACGTGCAGGAATTGCATCGATTGACAAAGGCCAAACTGAAGCTGCAAGAGCTTTAGGAATGACAAGTGGTCAAACATATCGTTATGTAATATTTCCTCAAGCAATTAGGAATATGCTACCGGCAATTGGGAATGAATTAGTAGTGAATATCAAAGATACTGCGGTGTTGAGTGTTATTGGTGTTACTGAACTATTCTATATGGGTAAAAGTGTTGCAGGAACATATTATCGATATACAGAATCTTATGTATTAGTAGCAATGATCTATCTAATTATTGTACTTTTAACAACAAGACTATTAACATTAATCATGAAATTTACTAATCGAACAAGAAAAATATCGATACCTACTAGTCAAACTTCTAGTGAAGGGTGGGTTTAATAATGGATTTAATAAGAATGGTAAACGTATATAAAAGATTTGATGAAGATTTTGTATTAAGAAACATTAATCTAGATTTTGAATTTGGTAAAGTTACAAGTATAATCGGACCATCAGGAAGTGGTAAATCCACAATGTTAAGAACACTTAACCTGCTTGAAGAGCCCACTAGTGGATCAATTATATTTCATGATCAAGACCTAACATTAACTAGTACAAACATCAATAAAATACGAGCTAAAATTGGAATGGTATTCCAATCTTTCAACCTATTTGCAAATCTTAATGTAATTGAAAATTGTAATATTGGTCAAATAAAAGTGTTAAAAAAATCAAGAGAAGACTCGATTACAAATTCGCTTCACTTTCTAGAAAAAGTTGGTATGTTAGAATTTGCCCATCGTGATGTAAACAGTTTATCAGGTGGACAAAAGCAACGAGTGGCAATCGCTCGTGCATTAGCAATGGATCCAGAAGTAATACTGTTTGATGAACCAACAAGTGCCCTTGATCCCGAGATGGTTGGTGAAGTACTAAGTGTTATTAAACAAATTGCCGATGATGGGATAACGATGATTGTGGTCACACATGAAATGGCATTTGCCAAAGAGATATCTGACCGTGTAATATTTATCGATAACGGGAATATAATATCAAATGGATCTGCAAGTGAAATCTTTGACAATCCTAAAGAAGAACGTCTTAAAAGTTTCTTAAAAAGATTTGTCTAATAAAAAAAGTGATTACTTTATTGTAATCACTTTTTACTTACTATTTTGTATCTGGCTTTTTAATATCTAGCCAATAGGTTTTTGATTCAATCCCTTTATATATTTTTTTATAATTGGTTTGATGTCTAAATAGTACTAATGATGCTAGGACAATACTTACTGGTAATAAATCATAATCTTTAAAAATTACAGCAAGTAAAACAATACTTAATGCAGCAACTGTTGAAGCCATACTAACAAACTTAGTTAATTTAAGTGTTCCAAAGAAGAATAATGCTCCAATGACAGCTAAAACCGGATCGTAAGCAATAATCATCCCGCCACCAGTTCCGACAGCCTTACCACCTCTAAATTTGATATAAATACTAAATGCGTGACCAAATGTAGCAGCCATTCCATAAACAAGAGGATTCAGAAAGTCTTCAGAATCACCTAATATATTATACTTAATTAAGATAACAAATAGCGCGCCTTTTGAAACATCACTTAAAATTACTAAAAGCCCGACTTTTTTTCCTAGAAACCGTAATGAATTAGTTCCACCAGGATTACCACTACCGTGTCTTCTAACATCAATTCCTTTAAATTTTAAACCAAATATAACTGAAAACGGAATTGATCCGATAAGATATGCTACAACCAAAAGCCCATATTTAAAAAACATAATAATCACTCCAAAATTTGATTTCGAAATAATTATAACACATTTATTTTTAATTTCCACTATAAAAAAGCTTTTGAGTTTGTTATAATATAAAATTGTAGTTAACGATAGGATGTGTACACGATGGAAAATAGTTATAATGCAGAATCAATTCAGATCCTTGAAGAGCTCGAAGCTGTCAGAAAACGCCCTGGTATGTATATCGGGAGTACTGACAATCGAGGTCTTCATCATCTACTGTGGGAAATTGTCGATAACTCTATCGACGAGGTACTTGCGGGCTTTGGGGAAGAAATCACTGTTACTATTAAAGAAGATAATAGTGTTATGGTAGAAGATAACGGCCGTGGAGTACCAGTCGGTCTACATTCATCTGGGAAAAGTGCAATAGAAATAATTTACACTAAACTTCATGCTGGTGGTAAATTTGGTCAAGCTGGCGGATACAAAGTATCTGGCGGGTTACATGGTGTTGGTGCTAGTGTTGTTAATGCACTAAGTGAATTTGTTGATGTTGAAGTTT
>JASFZA010000015.1:0-4137 GCA_045046715.1 Candidatus Izemoplasma sp. | reverse complement strand
CCCGATAAATTTATCGGGCTTTTTCTTGTTCAATAACTCTAATATTTAAAACTTATACGCTAAACCAATTCCAAGAACTTCCTTGAACTGAACATCCTTACTGATATTATCATCGTGAGCCATATCAAATGTGATATTTGCACTTAAATACTCGTTAACCTTCATTGAGATCAGGTTATTCCAGTTAACATCCATATTCGTAGGTATCTGATCCAATTCTTCATCTTCCTGATAATTTGAGAAGACCTCAAGCTTAGATTCGTATGTAATATTAGTACATACTTCTTTCTTGTAGTTTACTCTTAGATATCCACCAATATTAGTCTCAGTATCAACATCTTTCATCATTGAAGTTCTCATAGTAAGTGGAGAAATAAATACACTTAATTCTGGCATCGGTTTCCAGTCCATACCTAGTGCAAGTAAAATAGTTGCAGGTGATAAGAACTCAGAAGTAACACTATCAGTGACTACAGCATCATAAGTTGGAGTCATTTGAGATTTGAAGTTAAACAAACCTGCATAGTACCAATCTGCGAAAGCTTTTCTTCCATATTTTGAAGTAAGATCTATCTTATCATCAGATTTTACAAGATCAGCACTCCCTTGTTTTAAAAAACCGTAACCAAGTTCTAAAGTATTTTCCCAAACGTTCTCTCCATCTGAATAGTTTGCAAACACACTTATTAAAGAGTTAACTGACATTGAATTTTCAGTTCCATCTGCCCAATTTGATGAAAAAGCTGCCTGAGAGAAATTAACTGATACAACTCCACCCATTTTCCAACCATTAGCATCTGCAGCTAATTGTTTCTTTAAAGTTTCTTCCCCTTCCGTTGTCTGTGCAAACATTGTGAATATAGCAGTGATCATTAATAATGTAATAAGTTTTTTCATTTTTGATTCCTATTTTCGTTTTTAAAAAAATGGGCTCAAGATATTGAGCCCTTACAGAATTATTTGTCTAAGTGGACATCCATTTGTGGGAATGGTATATTAAGTCCTTTTTCACCGAATGTATTATACACTCTTGCAGGCATATAAAAGAAAACATCCCAGTAGTCAGCACCTTTAACCCAAGCTCTAACTGCGAAATTAACAGAACTGTCTGCTAATTCTTTTACTTCTACAAATGGAGCAGGATCTTTTAAAACTTTCTCATTTGAATTTAAAAGTTCAAGGAGGACTTCTTTAGCTTTATTAGTATCATCACCATAACCAATTCCGAAAGTCCAGTCAACTCTTCTTGTTGGTTCGGCTGAATAATTTACCATTGAACTTGTTGATAATCCCCCATTAGGAATAATGATAGTCTTATTATCCGGTGTTTTTAAAATTGTGTTAAAGATCTTTATCTCACTAACAGTGCCCGCAAATCCTTGAGCTTCTATGTAATCGCCAATACTGAAAGGTTTAAATATAAGGATCATTACACCACCTGCAAAATTCTGCAGTGTTCCCGATAAAGCTAAACCCACAGCTAAACCTGCGGCACCAAGAATTGCAACAAATGATGTCATTTCAATTCCGATCATTCCCATAACACTAATAACGACCATAAGCTTTAAAATTGTTCTTATCAAGCTCACAATGAATGGTCTAAGTGATGCATCTACATTCTTTTTTAGCATCATCTTATTTATGCTGCCAACGATTAATTTAACTACCAAAAGACCAATAATCAGTACTACAATAGCTCCAATCAGTTTCGGTCCCCACACAACACCAAGCTCAATAAGTTTATCTAAGTGTTTTTCCATTCCTGCTAGTTGTTCATTCATTCATTTTCTCCTAATAATATTTAATTAAATTGTAATCAGTACAAATTTGTATTTAAATATAAAAAAACGATATGATTAATGCCATATTGATAAATTCTAATTATAAAATGAATTCTTACATGAGTTAGGAATTAATCTTCAACCTCGTATTCGCGTTTCTGCCTTAAACCATCATTTCTAAATCCATATATCTCATCTCTACATTCCGGACAGATCGAATGAGTGAATTTTATATTAGTATGTTCTGAAAGGTAGTTAACGATTGGATTCCATACATTATCTCTATCTCGAATATCATAACAGGAAGCACAAATAGGTAAAAATCCATTTGCAATATATTTACTATCTGATACTGTATTTTCCAATTCTCTTATTATCTTATCGCGTTTTTTTTCGTATTTTTTTTGCTCTGTTACATCAGTAAAAAAACCGAAAGCACCTTTGTATTTACCATCTTTATCAATAACAGGGGAAGTTTTAACTAAAATAGTACGCTCAAGATTGTCTAAACCAATTATATTAAGTTCATAAATATCAGTATTACCTAATTTCTTGTTTTCTGTTTTTTCTAAGGCAGAATTAAAACTTTTCTCTGTTGTAAATTCTATTAAATTCTTACCAACCAGTTCTCCATTGTTACAACCAAATATTTCGTTGCCGGCTTTGTTTGCGAATGTAAAGTTCTCATTTTCATCAACAATACCAATACCTTCAATTAGTGATTCAATAAGTGTTCTATATTTATTCTCACTTTCTTTCAGTGCATTCTTATCTTTTTCATATACCAAATTACTTCTCCACTTGAAGAAAAATATAATATTAGCAAATAACGCCAATAAGAATAGATGTAAAATTATAAGATATTTGGTTTTTAGATCAAAAACTAAATTACTGGAAATAATCAATGCAGTAACAATTATAGAAATAATAATTGTAATTAGAATACTATTCTTTTTTGAAATTTTGCTCATAACTTACCTTCACGTTGCTTTAACTTAACTTTTCGTTGTTTTACTTGTCTTCACTTTGCATTACATACTGTATAATACAATAATTCGTAAGTTAAAGATGTGATGCAAGTCACAGTAGATGTTTTCTAATATTTATTTGGGAATAATTTAATTTTCAACATTATACTCTCGTCGCCCTTTCTTACTTTTTTTACCCGGTCCATATATATCGTCTTTACAATCGGGACAAACTGAATGGCTAAATTTTATATTAGTGTTCTCTGTAATATAATCTGCTATTGGATGCCATACCTTTTTTCATCTCTAATTTTATGGCAAGAAGCACAAATTGGCAAAAATCCATTTGTTAAATGTTTACCTTTTAATATTTAGAAATAAAGGCTGTGAATTACAAACTATATACACGTATAGAAACACATTCGACTTTCTTTTAATATTTGTTTTTGGCTACAATTTTGTTTGGTTACTTAGATAAGATAATGTCAAAAAGTTACTAAGTCAATTTTTAAATATTGCAAATTGGTTTTTCAATTGATAGATTTCACAACTATGCTTTAATAACAAAATAATTGAATTTCAAATGATAGATTTTCTTATAGCAGGTATAATATTAGGATTTTCAGCAGGAATAACTCCCGGTCCATTGCTGGCACTTATAATTTCTGAGACTATACAATACGATATCAAAGCAGGAATAAGAGTCGCCTTATCTCCTATTGTTACTGATCTACCCATAGTTTTAGTAACTTTATTCATTCTTTCAAAGTTATCTGCTTATAATTCCGTTTTAGGAATTATATCAATTTTGGGCAGTTTTCTTTTATTTTATATGGGGTTTGATAATTTTAGAATAAAAAATGTCAAATTAGATTTAAAGACAACAAATTCCAGATCATTTTTGAAAGGAGTTATCGTTAACCTTACGAGCCCTAATCCATATATGTTCTGGTTAACTGTTGGTGGACCACTGATTATAAAAGCTAAACAGAATAATATTACTTCATTAATTTTATTTATGAGTGGATTCTATGCTCTTCTTTTTGGATCGAAAATTCTCATAGCTATATTGGTAGGCAGATCTAAGTCATTCTTGAATGATAAAGTATATATATACACTATTAGGATTCTAGGTGGTATCTTGTGGATTTTTGCAATAGTTCTATTCTATGATGGGTTGAAGTTACTTACAAAATAGTTAGAGTAAACTCTTCAACTTTCACCTTGATCTCATCTCTGACTTTTCGAGAAACGTTTTTTAATCGGTAATATTTCTAAAATATAAACAACCCCGATTTTTTTTCGGGGCTGTTTCATTAGTCCTTTTTAATGTTTAACAGGCTTAAGTGTTTTTTAGTTAAAAAGTCCTAATATTATTTATTTTCTTT
>JASFZA010000014.1:0-15058 GCA_045046715.1 Candidatus Izemoplasma sp. | reverse complement strand
GCACTTTTACTAAAGTCATCATCACCAAATACGGTCATGAAGTGAACTTGATGTCCGAGCCGATTTAAGTTCTCAGCGATATTACGACCAACGCCACCATATGCCAAATGGATTTTAGAGATATTTGAATCTTTTAAAGTATATTCAGTATCTGTTTTAGCGAAGATGTCAATGTTTTGAGCACCGATTACTAGTACTTTAGGAAACATCTTGATAACTATCTAAACGGATATGGCAATATCCGTTTTTATTTTTCTTTAGATATTCTTGATGATTTGTTTCAGCTTTGATATATTCTGAGTAGTCAACTACTTCAATAGCTAGTGGTTTATTATATTCTTTTTGGCGAACACTTAAGTAGTTATTAATAAAAACTTTGTCTTCTGCCCCATAGTTATAAATTCCAGTACGGTATTGTACTCCAATGTCTGGACCTTGTTTGTTTAGTGATGTTGGGTTAATGATATTAAAGAAATGATCAAGGATTTTTTTAAGTGATATTACTTCTTGATCATAGCGAATAAAAACACATTCAGCGTGCCCTGATCCATTACATACATCTTCGTAGGTTGTATTACCTTGTCCGCCAATATAACCAACTTCAGTTTCAGTTACACCATCTAACTGATTAAAATATGCTTCGACACCCCAAAAGCATCCTCCAGATAAAATAATTGATTTCATAAGTAACCTCCAATAAAAATTATTCAATGATTTTATTAATAATATAACTAGCAGCTAATATTCCTGCACTTGGTGGTACAAGGGCGTTAGAAGCTAACCCTTCTTCTTTTGAACCTTTTAAAGCTTGTTCTTTCGAGTAGATAACCGGGATTCTCCCGACAATCTGCTCTTTTGATACTTTATTTCTAATTACTTTTGCGATTGGGTCGTAAGTTGTTTTACGAACATCAGCAATTTCAAGTAACTCAGGGTGAAGCTTACCCGCTTGGCCCATCGAAGAAATAAAGATTATCTTCCGGGCTAAACATTCTTTAATAATATCAATTTTAAAGGTAATTGTATCAATTGCGTCAATGACGTAATCAATATCATTATTAAACACTTCATCTTTCGTTTCAAAATTATAAAACAGCTGATAAGTAATTATATTACACTTTGGATTAATATCTAAGAGTCTTGCTTTCATAACTTCAACTTTCGGTTTTCCAATAGTTGAAGTAAGGGCTATTAACTGCCGGTTAATATTTGACTCTTCTATTAAGTCTTTATCCAAAATAATAATGTTTTGAATTCCACTTCGCACAAGTGCCTCAGCTGCATAGCTACCAACCCCACCAAGACCAAAAACAAGAACTGTTTTTGTTTGAAGTTCTTCAAATTTAGTTATTCCTATTTGTTTAATTATTCTATCAAATCGCATATTAATCACCTATTAAAATGACTACGTTAAGTAGTCATTTATCGTTTTAAATAATCCACATTAAAGTATTTGTCCCCTACTTTGAACAATACTAAGTAAGAAAAAATAAATAGTGGAATCATGATGTGTGGAACGTTATCAACTGGGCCACCTAAATATAAGTAAAGGATATTAATTCCTAATACACCAAAAGTTACAATTGTGATTAGGAGTGAAAACTCTAGTTGGTACGTTGGCTTAAGTTTTCGTTCTAAGAAATCACGGCGAAATACTACTAAAATTATCGACCCAGCAACAAAGAAAATAAAACCAAAAATATCAGCTAAAAAGATAATACTGTTTTCTGATGTTATTAAGTGTAAATCAAAAATATAACTAATTACTAAAATAATTGGTACGATAAAGAAACTAGCTGTATAAAACAAGATCAAATATATTTGAAATAAGTTATATACTTTTTTACGTTTCATTAGGTGGTAACCGGTGGGCTTCCATTAATGTCTTTTTCTTGTTTTACCCGTTGTTCTTTATAGAAGTTATATAAAACTTTGATTACAGCTGCGATTGGACTCGCGAAGATAACTCCAAGCGTTCCAAAGAGTGATCCAAAGAATAAGATTGATACGATAATTATCAATGGATGAATTTCAAGTTGTTTACCCATGATGATTGGTTGGAAGATGTTACCTTCTAAGAACTGAAGGATAACATTTACAAGCACTACTATTAATGGGTTTACTTCTTTTGTGATTACAGCGTAAGTAACAACCGGGATCATCGCAATTACTGCCCCAAAGTATGGAATAATGTTAGTTAATCCAACGATTATACCAAAGACGAAGTAATACTCTAATCCAATTAATTTATAAATAATTGTCGCAACAATACCGATTGTAACCATTAAGATTAACTGGCCACGGATATAAGCTCCAACTGTTGCGTTTAATCGATTACCTAAGTCACTTGTACTTTTTTCATATTTTAAAGGAATTATTGAACGAAGTGAATCGTTTACTAATTCGTAATCTAATAGATAGAAAATAAGTAAGATTGGTAAGATAAAGACAATTGTAATAATATCTAGTAATGTATTAGATAATGAACCAGATAACTTATCAGCAAAACTGCTAATAGAATCTTCAACAATTGTTGATTCATTTAATGTATCGACAACCCAGTCATAAATTTCTGTTCCGAAGATGAATTCGCTACGGAAATCATCACGAAAGTAAGCAGATATTTTCGGATAATCATAATCAAAGAAATCTTGAATTTGATTAATAACATACGGTGTTAAATATCTCATTGTTAATCCCATAAAGACTGCAGTACCTAAAAAGACAATGAGGACACTAAGCCACCTCGGCCCAACGCCACGTCTTTCTAAAAGTTTAATTATTGGATAAACTAATAATGAAATAAGCCATGCAAGCGAAATTGGTACGATTACTGTCCCAATAGCATTTGATATTGATGACCATAGTTCACTAAACTGACTTGCCATAAATATAACAGCTAAAAATAATAAAATTATTCCTAAAACTTTTAGTGTCTTATTTAAAACTACATCTGATAGTAATTTGTTTTTTCCATCCATAAAAATCACATCCTTAACCATTTTATTATATCATATAATAATTTTTTAATATATTATTTAGTCGTTTTAATCTTTAATTCTGCTAATTGCTCATCTGATACTAATCCTGGGGCTTGTGTTAATAAACAAGTTCCGCTATTAGTCTTTGGAAAAGCGACAACATCTCTAATGTTTTCAGTATGAACTAAAAGCATTACTAAGCGGTCTAACCCAAAGGCAATACCGCCGTGAGGTGGTGTTCCGTATTTAAGTGCTTCTAGTAAAAAACCAAACTTCTCGTTTTGTTCTTCTTTTGAAATACCTAAAATATCAAATACTTTATTTTGAATTTGTTCTTTGTGAATTCTAATACTTCCCCCACCAAGCTCTTGGCCTTGGACAACAAGGTCATAACAATATGCTAAAGCGTCGCCTGGTGCAGTGTCAAGTAAATCAAGGTCTTGATCTTGAACCAATGTGAACGGGTGATGTAAAGATTGATAACGCTCTTGATCTGCTTTATATTCAAACATTGGCCAGTCAATAACCCAGATGAAGTCATAATCTTCTTCATCATAAAGTTCCAATTGTTTAGCGATATGTTTACGGAGGTTACCTAAACTTTGCGTTACTACTTCTGGTTTATCAGAAACGATTAAGATTAAGTCGTCTTTTTCAATATTCATTACTTTAATAAGTTCTTCCTGTTGTTCTTCTGTGAAGAACTTAACAATTGAACCAGTTAATGTTTGATCATATTTTAAGAAGCTTAAACCACGGGCTTTAAACTTTTTAACGATGTCAGTTAATGCATCAATTTTCTTACGGCTGTATCGTGGTGCTCCACCTTTAACGTTGATAGCTTTAACAGCTCCACCGTTTGCGATATTATCAACAAAGATACTAAATGAAGACTGAGCAGCAATACTTGCAATATCTGTTAAATACATTTCGTATCTTGTATCAGGTTTATCACTACCGTATTTATCCATTGCTTCTTTATAAGTAATTCTTGGGAAAGGTTCCGTTAAATTAACACCTTTAACTTCTTTCATTACTTGTTTAATCATTCTTTCACTAATATCTAATATTTCTTCTTGGTCCATGAAACTTGTTTCGATATCAATTTGGGTAAATTCAGGTTGACGATCACTTCTTAAATCTTCATCACGGAAACATTTAGCGATTTGATAGTATTTTTCAAATCCTGAAACCATTAGTAATTGTTTAAATATTTGTGGAGATTGCGGTAATGCGTAAAACGATCCACCACTCATTCGTGATGGTACTAAGTAATCGCGGGCACCTTCTGGTGTTGACTTTGTTAGAATTGGTGTTTCAAAATCAATAAAGTCTTCATTATCTAAAAAGTTACGAACTGCTTTTGTAACTTTATGTCTTGTCATAAATATTTTTTGATTAACCGGTCTTCTTAAATCTAAGTAACGATATGTTAATCTTACTTCTTCTAATGCATCGGTATCATCTTGAATTAGAAGTGGTGTTTGTTTTGAAGCGTTTAAAATGTTAAGTTCACTTACTAAAACTTCTATTTCACCAGTTGGGATGTTCATATTTTTACTAGAACGTTCAATAACAGTACCTTTAACTTCAAGAACGTATTCATTTTTAATTTCTAATGTTTTTGTATAAAGCGGTGAGTCTGGGTTAAACGCTAACTGTGTAATTCCATAACGGTCACGTAAATCAATAAATACTAATCCGCCTAAATCACGTTTTTTAGCTACCCATCCTTTTAAAACTACTTCGTTATTGATGTTAGTGATTCTTAATTCACCGTTGTTGTTTGTTCTTTTCATTATTCATTTCCTCCAGGTTCGCACGTTTCACAATCAGTTTCATCACCACAAGTTGAGCAATTGTCATCTTGGGCCATCAATTCAGTGATAATGTGATTATATAGTTCATGTTTACTAATTGTTACTTCGGTATTTTTTACTTTATCTTTAATATTGATTGTTTCATTAGCCATTTCATTTTCACCATAAATTGCAATAAAACGAGCTTGATGTAAATCAGCTTGTTTAAATTGTTGTTTCATGCCTTTATCTAAGAAATCAATATCAGCAAGTAATCCACCTAAACGACATTTGTTTAACATCGCGACCGCATCTTTTTTCGGTTTTTCACCAAGAACCATTAAATATAAGTGTAAGTAATCTTTGTCACCTTTAAAGTCAATCGCTTCAAGAGCGAGCATTAATCGTTCAAAACCAAAAGCAAAGCCTACAGCGGGAATATCTGGTCCACCGAGTTCTTTAACTAGGTTATTGTAACGGCCACCACCACATAATGTATTTTGTGATCCAAGAGTTTTTAATCCCGTTTTAACTTCAAATACAGTATGAGTATAGTAATCAAGTCCTCTTACAAGTGAGTTATCAATTATATATTCAATTTTCATTGCGTCTAAATATTCTATCACTTGATCAAAGTGTTTTTTAGATTCTTCATTTAAATGCTCAATTGGCGCAGGAGCATTCATTAGTAATTCTGATTTACTATCAACTTTACAGTCGAGTATTCTTAACGGGTTTTTAACAAATCGTCTTTGACAATCGCTACAAAGCGATTCAATATCATTCGCTAAATAATCTTTTAATACTTTTTTATACGTTTCTTTACTTTCACTATCACCAATTGAGTTTAAGTGAACAGTAACGTCTTCTATTTTAAGTGCTTTTAAAACATTAACCGCGTAACTAATAATTTCAGCGTCAGCAAGTGGTGAGTAAGAACCGAATAGTTCGGCTCCAAACTGACTAAATTGACGGTAACGACCTTTTTGTGGTCGTTCATACCGAAACATTGGTCCGATATAAAAAAGCTTTGACACTTTTAAAGGATTAACGTAGATTTTATTTTCTATATAACTTCTAACAACTCCCGCAGTACCCTCAGGACGAAGTGTATTACTTCTTCCGGCACGGTCTAAAAAGTCGTAAGTTTCTTTACTTACAATATCAGTATCACTACCAACACCACGATGGAAAAGATCAGTTTTTTCAAAAATTGGTGTTCTAATTTCTTTATAGTTATATATTTTAGAAACACTTTTAATCGTGCGTTCTACAGCTTGCCATTTAGCAGTGTCTGCTGGCAATAAATCGTATGTTCCTTTTACTTTTTGATACATAATATCACTCCTTAAAGTATAAAAAAATCGTCCTTAAAAACAAATTTAAGGACGAAGTAATTTCCGTGGTACCACCTTAGTTCTAGTTTACCTAGCACTCAAGCCCTTAACGCAGGAATACGTCTTTTTCTACTCGTTTCAAAAAAGCCCTCATAAGTGTCTTTCGAAAATATTAAATGTTGATACTTTCAGCCAAGGTATCATTCTCTTTAAACATTCTTAATTTTCTACTCTTCTTAGTCATCGGTTTACAAAGTTGATTATACCTTTAATCGTCTAGATAGTCAACAATTAAGGTCTTCTTAAATTCTTCTAACCATGTTAAATCCCAAATATTATAATCTTTAGAAGTTATTGAATTTATGCATTCATCTAAAACTTCATCATCAAAGTTTTGGAATGCACTTCGTAAAATTCCTTCTTTTTTAAATTCTAGTTTTTCACAAACTCTTTTACTTTGCCCGTTAAACAGAAAATAACCGTATTGTAATCTTCGTAAGTTTAAGACTTCAAAAGCATAAACAATAATTGCTTTTGAAGCTTCTGTTACATAACCTTTATTCCAGAAATTCGGGTTTAAAACAAACCCAATTTCTGCTTTGTATTGTTTATACGAATGGATTTCAATTGTCCCAATCATTTTCTTTGTTTCTTTTAAGATAATTGAATAAATACCTGGTTGTCCATAATCACGTTTTTTTAATGCATAGTTAATAAAGTCTCTTGTTTCAGAGATATTTTCGTGTGGTTTCCATCCGGCATTTGGACCAACTTGGTTATGAGCTGCATATTCATACATATCATAGTCATCAAGTAACGATAGTGGTCTTAATACTAAGCGTTTGGTTTCAAGGATTGGTAAGATTATCTTATTCATAATATCACTTACTCTCTAAAATTAGAGTTACGGGTCCATCATTAATAAGCGAAATTTCCATGTGTTCTTGGAAAGCACCATTAAATGTTGGAATATTATATTGATTGTTTAAAATATTTGATAGTTCTAAGTATAATTCTTTAGCCTGCACACTCGGTGCAGCTTTACTATATGAGGGTCTATTACCTTTTTTAGTTGAACCATAAAGTGTAAATTGCGATATTGATAAAATACGATAACCTTTATCAATAATCGACTCGTTCATAACTCCTTTTGCATCATCAAAGATACGCATATTAGCAATCTTTTTAGCAATATATTCTACTTCTTTTAAAGTATCTGTTTGGGTAATACCAACTAAAATCATTAAACCGGAATCAATCTTAGAAATAACTTTATTATCAACCGTACAACTTGCAGCTTTTACACGTTGGATAACAGCTCTCATTATTTCATTAACCTTTCGATTGAGAAAATACTTTTTATTTTCTTAAGATTTAAAATAATGTTTTCGAGTTCATCTTTATCTTTGATTTCTAGTTTAATTTTAATTACGCCTTCATCCCGTTTGTTAGTTGAAGCAGCAACTTGGATTATTTTACCTTTACAAGATGTAATTGTATTAATAATTTCAGCTAACACGTTGTCACGATTTGAGACAATAATTTTAACGTTTACTGAATAACGTTTAGTTTCATCATCACTCCAAAATACTTCAATGTAACGCGCTGAATCAAGTCCTTGGAGGTTATTACATTTTGTCCGGTGAACAGCAATTCCGACACCTTTAGAAACATAACCTGTAATTCGATCACCAGGAATTGGTGAACAACAGTTTGATAACTTAATAGAAGGGTTTGAGATACCTTCAACTAGCACATTAGAATCTGATTTTTGCTTAGGACGTTTAGATTTATTTATTGCTTCAATCAAATCTTCATTTGAACGTCTTTCTTCACCAATAAGGATATTAACTGCGTTACCAGGACTAATTGTATTTTTCCCTATTTCAAAGTATAAGTCATCAACCGTATTTGCACCTTTATGAGAGAACTTATCACTAATCATTTTATCAGTTAATGACATTACAACATTTCTTGAGTTAATTTCTCTTTGAAAGTCTTCTTTGCCCATATCAATTAAGATGTCTCGTCGGTTTTTATTTAAGTAATTTTTGATTTTAGATTTTGCGTTTGATGTTTTAACAATTTTTAACCAGTTATCGTTTGGTCCAAAACTGTTTGTGCTGGTTTTTATATTTACAATATCACCAGTTACAAGTTCATATTCAAGTGGCACGATTTTACCATTTACTATCGCCCCAACAGTTTTAATCCCAACTTGAGTATGAATTCTAAATGCAAAGTCAAGTGGTGTAGCTCCTGTTGGTAAATCGATGATATCGCCATTTGGGGTAAAGATATATACGTTTGAATTGAAAATATCATCACGAAGTAAACTTAAAACATCAGATTCGTTATCCGATTCTTTTGTGAATTTTATTAAGTCACCATACCACTTTAATTTAGCTGAGACGAGTTCTGTCATCTTAGCTCCAGTATCGTTTTCTTTATATGCGAAATGAGCAGCAACACCATATTCCGCAACATCATCCATTTCTTTAGTTCTGATTTGGATTTCATAGACTTTACCATTAGCAATTACTGATGTATGAACCGATTGGTAAAGGTTTGGTTTAGGCATTGCAATATAGTCTTTAAAACGGTTCGGTATTGGTGTCCATTTACTATGGATTATTCCAATTGAACTGTAACATGTTTCAACACTTTTAACGATGACACGTAAAGCTAGAAGATCAAATATATCTTCAAAGTCTTTACTCCGATCACGCATTTTTTTATATACCGAAAAGATATTTTTGATTCGGCCTTTAATATCACTTTCAACATTATTTTCACGTAATAAAAATGTTAAGTTTGTTTGCATTAATTCAAGATCATCTTCTCTAATTTGTTTTGTATCAGTGATTAATTTTGCAATTTTTTTATATTCGACAGGGTTAACATATTTAAAACTTGTATCTTCAAGTTCAGCTTTCATTAAGTACATCCCTAAACGATGAGCAAGTGGAGCATAAATATCCATTGTTTCTTTAGCAATCCTAATTTGTTTTTCTGATGGTAAATGTTTTAGGGTTCTTATATTATTTAATCTATCAGCAAGTTTAACAATAACAACACGAATATCTTTGGCCATTGCAATTAGCATTTTTTGATAATTACCTGCTTGACTAGCGATTTTTTCATCTTCAGTTTCTGGTCTATTAAATTTGTATTGTCCAAGTTTAGTAACACCTTCGGTCAATAAAGCAACTTCTTCGCCAAATAGTTCTACTATATCGTCGTATGAAGCTTCTGTATCCTCAATAACATCATGAAGTAGTCCTGCAATAATAGTTGTTGGGTCAGTGTGATATTCTGACAAAATAAGAGCAACATCGAGCGGGTGATTAATATACTCTTCACCGCTTTTACGATATTGCCCTTTATGTTTTTCGTAAGCATAGTTATAAGCATCTTGAATTTTTTCAAGATGCTCTTTTTCAGTTATATATAGTTCAATGTTGTTTTTTAGTGGTTCAAAACTTGGTGTTCTCATGCAACCACGACCTTAGTATTTCATTAATGATAAAACTTCATATTTGCTAATTTTTTTGATTCCATTTAGGAATTCTAGTTCAATTAAAAAGGCAATTCCTGCAACAATTCCACCTGACTGTTCAACTAAATCAATCGTCGCTTCAATTGTTCCACCTGTAGCTAATAAATCATCAATAATTAATACTCTTTGTCCTGGTTTAATGTCACCTTTATGCAGACATAAAGTATTAGATCCATATTCTAAATCATAGCTATAGCTAATTACTTCTCTTGGTAATTTATTTGGTTTTCTTACTGGAACAAATCCGATTTCAAGTTGTGTTGCAACCGGACATCCAAAGATAAATCCGCGGGCATCTGGACCAACAATAATATCTGCATTAATTTTTTGTGTAAAATCAACAAATAATTGCGTTGCATATTTGAATGCTTTACCGTCTCCAATAAGTGGTGTAATATCTTTAAATTGGATTCCTTCGATTGGGAAATTTGGTACATTTGCAATGTAATCTTTTAAATTCATATTAATCATCCTCCGCTTTATTTTTCTTACTATTTATTATAACAGTATATCTTATTAAATCTATCTAAATTTATAAAATTTTATAATCATCAATTAAGATTATTTTTTTAGTAATACCTCGATAGAAATTTGTATCCAATTTTCCGATAAGGGAGATTTTATTTGATAGCAATAAATCGCTGTTTAGCTTGCTATTGTTGAACATTATTGCTTCGACATTATTACTTAATGTAAGTTTTGAATGTAAGTTTTTAATTAAATACTTACTTTTAATATATAAGTTTTCAAAGACAAATAATGCGTCTTTTAAGTCATATTGATCTAAATCTACTATTTCATTAATATTTAATGTGTGAATATTAACAATACCCTCAGCAAATAGTTTCTTAGGGCGAATATCCTTTGGAATTAAATCATTAAATCTTCTTCTAAATTCATCAAAGTCTTCTACTTTGATTTCAAGACCAGCAGCATTTTGGTGTCCACCAAATCTAATTAATATGTCTGATATTTGGTTTAACACATTAATTAAGTCGACTTCGCCATAGTTTCTAATGCTACCTTTTAAAGTCAATTCTTCTTCTTTAAAGACAACACTAACTTTATTAGTTTCATTCGCAAGTTTTGAAGATACAATTCCTAGTATTCCTTCATGAAAGCTTTTTGATTTAATGACAATTGTATGACTTTTCTCATCAAGTAAATTAAGTGATTCTTCATATAATCTATTTGATAAAATTTTACGTTCATTATTGATATTTTCAATTGTTGATATTAGTTTAACAGCTTCTTCACTTGTTTTTGCCATGAATAAGTTTACTGCAATATCAGCACTTTTCATTCGTCCACATGCGTTTATCCTTGGTGCAATTTTAAATTGCACATCAGAAACAGAAGGCATTGTTATATCTAAAAACTCAATGAGTTTTTTAAGACCAATATTTTTTGTTGTTTTAAGTCTTTCGAGTCCAACGTTGACAATAGCTCTATTTTCTTCAATTAAAGGCATCATGTCAGCAATTGTTCCTAGTGCCACTGCGTCTAAATATTTATATGCTTCAACTCCAATTAATGCTTCAACTAATTTATAAGCAACACCAACACCGGCTAAAGGTTTAAATGGGTAATCTGATAAATTAGTATGGATTATTGCGAATGCATCTGGTAAAGTTTTATCAATTTCGTGATGATCTGTAATAATTAGATCAATCCCGTGCTCTTTAAATGTTTTTGCTTCGTTAAATGATTTAATTCCATTATCAACAGTAATTACAAGTTTAATATTATCTTCAATAATTGATAAAGTTTTTGAATCATTTAATCCATACCCATCGTAAAAACGGCTTGGTATATGGAAGTAAGCATCAGCATTTAAATCTAGCAATGTTTTATAAAGAATATATGTCGATGTAATTCCATCAACATCGTAATCGCCATAAATAAGGATTTTTTCGTTATGCGCTATTGCTTGTTTAATTCTATCGACTGCTTTAGTCATATCTTTAAGTAGAAATGGATCATGTAAATTATTCTCATTTAAATCAAATAACTTATGAAAATCATTAATACCTTTTTGTTTGTAGATTTGGTCTACGATATTGTTATTTTTAAAATCTTTGTTTTTAATTTCCCAATTTCTCACAATTGATCCTCCTTTACTACATTTTATTAGGTGCACTCACTCCAATTAAGTTTAGTGAGTCTTTAAGTACAATTTTAGTGGCATTTAATAATGCCAATCTTTCATATGTACTAACTGAATCATCAGATAATACAATCTCATCATTATAAAAACTGTGAAACTTTGTAGCTAATTGATTAATATAGTTAGCAATTCGGTGGGGCTGTCTTTTAAGAGCAGCGCTTTCAATTACTCGTTCATATTCAGCAAGTTGTGTAATTAAGTCATATGCTTTTACACTATTAATTGTTTTAAATGTTGTTGGTAGATTCGTCATATCAAAGCCTTTAGTTACTGCAGCATTAAAAATACTATTTATACGAGCATGTGCGTATTGAGCATAATAAACAGGATTTTCACTTGTTTGTTTTAATGCCAAGTCAAGGTCTAAGTCCATTTGTGTATTTAAACTTCTAGCAGCAAAGAAATATCTAATTGGATCTGGTCCAACGTCTTCTAATATATCACGTAAAGTAATAGCTTTTCCGCTTCTTTTACTCATTTTAACTTCTTTTCCATCTTGAAT
This sequence comes from Candidatus Izemoplasma sp., assembly GCA_045046715.1. Taxonomy (GTDB): domain Bacteria; phylum Bacillota_I; class Bacilli_A; order Izemoplasmatales; family Izemoplasmataceae; genus JASFZA01. The sequence continues at coordinate 2,713 of JASFZA010000014.1, read as the reverse complement.
TACTTTAACCATTTGGAGTATTTCTACTTCTAAAAGATCACTCTTTCCACCAATCATTTCAATTGATGCTTTTAATCGGTCAATATATCCATGATGATCTCCACCTAAAATATCAATAAGTTTTGTGTATCCTCGTGATAACTTATTCTTATGATACGCTATGTCTGGAGTTATATAAGTATACGTTCCATCACTTTTAACAATTACACGATCTTTTTCATCATCAAACATTGATGTTTTTAACCAAATAGCTCCTTCAAATTCATAAGTGAAGTTGTTTTCTTTTAAAAATTTAACAACATTATCAACTTCATTATTATCGTACAATTGTTTCTCACGGAACCATACATCAAACTCAACACCAAAGCTGTCCAAATCTTCCTTTAAACTGTCTAAAAGGTTCTCAACACTATACTTTTTAATAAAATCATAGCTGTCTTTTGTTAGTAAAGTATCACCAAACTCAGCCTTTAAAGCTTTAGCCACTTCAATTATTTCAGGTCCATTATATCCGTCTTCCGGAATTTTAGCATCAAGGTCAAACAGTTGTTTATATCGTGCGTCTACACTTAAAGCAAGGTTATGTATTTGATTTCCACCATCGTTAAGATAGTACTCTTTAGTAACTTTAAATCCAGCTTTTTTAAGGATTCTACTAATAGAATCACCCGCTGCTGCACCACGGCAATGACCAATATGAAGTGAACCAGTTGGGTTAACACTTACGAATTCTATGTTGTAGTGGTCATTTTTACCAATCGTTAAATTACCATAATCTTCTTTCAAATCATTGATTTCATTTATTGTTTCTAACAAGAAACTCTTATCTAAAAAGAAGTTAATAAATCCTGGTCTTGCTAGTACTAATTTTTCTATAAAAAGACCTTCTTTATTAATATTATTCATGATTTCTTCAGCAATAATAAATGGATTTTTACGCAAAGGCTTAGCTAGTTTCATCGCTAAATTGGTTGAGTAATCTCCATTTGTTTTTTCTTTTGGAGTTTCTAAAATAATATCATCTACTAAATCACTGTATTCAAGTTTTAAAAGAACATTTGAAAGTTCTTTTTTAATTTTTTCTGTTAGTTCATGTAATTTCATAATGCCACCTCTAGTTATTAAATTTTAAACTAATATCCATTGCTTTATAAGAATGTGTTAACGCTCCAACACTTATAAAGTCAACATTAGTTTCTGATACTTCTTTTATTCTATCTAAAACCATATTACCTGAAGCTTCAAGTAACTTTAATCCATTATTTCTCTCAACACATTTACTCATCAGTTCGTTACTCATGTTATCTAACATAATAATATCGCATTCAGTAGTTAATGCTTCAATAAATTGTTCATAATTCTCAACTTCAACTTCTATTTTTATTGTTGGGGCTACTTTTGATTTAATTATGTTTACAGCATTAGTAATTGATTTAGCTGATTTGATATGATTATCTTTAATTAATACTTGGTCACTTAAACTAAGTCGATGATTAATCCCACCACCATCAAGTACAGCCATTTTCTCAATGACTCTTAGATTAGGAGTAGTTTTCCTTGTGTCCAATATTTTGGTTTTGCCATTTGTTATTTCGTCAACAAAACTTTTAGTTAGAGTTGCGATTCCACTCATTCTTTGCATCAGGTTTAAGGCTACACGTTCACCTTTAAGTATTGATTTTGTAGAACCACCTATTAAAGCGATAATATCACCTTTTTCAACAAATTCAGAGTCACTATTTAGTATTTTAACATATACATTTTCATCGATAATATTAAATACTTCTTGCATCACTTTTACGCCACTTAAGATACCGTCTTCTTTTGCGATAAAATATCCTTCACTTATTTCGTTACTGAATAAGTTATCCGTTGTAATATCTATTGTTGGTATATCTTCTTTTATTGCATCTTTGATTATTTTTATTATTCTTTGATCCATAATATCACCTATATCTTAAAGTTTATTTGTTCAAATATCTTATTTTTATCTGTCGATTCAAACATTTTCATCCATTTAGCACTTCGGCCTTTTCCAAGTGGTCTGATTAAATCATCATCACGCATTCTTTTTAGTGTCCGATTTATTGTAGAATCACTTATGTATGGATGTAACAATCTAATTTCATCTTTAGTGAAAACATCAGCAAGTTTGTTGATTGTATTTTCGATATTATTAGATTTATTTAATTGACTATCAAATTCATAGTCTCTTATAATTTCATTGATTTTGTTGTAAGACTGTAATGAAAGTTTATTGATAAAGCGGTGTAAAGGTAATAGTTGTGCAAATCCTTCACTCCAGTTAAAAGATGAATTTAATAACACAGTTTTAAATTGATCTTTATTTTGATTAATAAGCTCCATAAAACTAACAAAGAAATATGATTGGTATCCATTTACTAACAATAAAATGTATAGCAGTAAGAACCCTACTTCTTCATTCTTCCCAACAAAAGGTTTTATATTAATAAAATCAATATAAAAATTCAGTATAACATATGATACTTCATATTGTTTAGATTCAACAACTAAATTAAACTCTTTGATTAGTGCTTCTAATTCTTCTCTTTTTGATCCATATTTAGCACTTAATAAATGCACGTTATTCTTAACTTTCTCAAATTTAGCAAATTGGAGTTTTGAATCATGAATAATGCCTCCATATAGAAATTGTAGTAGATCTGAAATTTCATTTGTGAAAAGTTCAAAT
>JASFZA010000013.1:0-10643 GCA_045046715.1 Candidatus Izemoplasma sp. | reverse complement strand
GGATTTTTATAAGCAATAATTGCTAAATATATTGCTCCTACAATTAGTACTGTTATTGTAATCTTGAATAATAATTTCACAGTTATCACCTCTGTGTCTTTAGTTTTATTTTGGGACTGTAGGGCATTTGTTTATTGTTTCTTTTCTTATATGTTTTCTTGTAGTGTTTCATTTATCACATTTAATCTTTCTACTATTGTTGGATGAGACGAATTAAATTTAATGAATAACGGATGAGGTGTTAGGTTCTCATAATTTGACCTAGCAATAACTTTTGAATGTCGTAGATGTCCACTTTAATAGTATTATAAATGATGTCTAAATCAACATTACCATACTCATGAACAATATGATTTCTAAGACCAGTGATATCCCTCCAAGGAATATCTATATGTTCGTTTCTAAATTGAGTTGTTATCTTTTTAATATGTTCAGATATTTGAATGAAACGAAACATTATTGAATCTATTAGTAATTCGTTCCTTACAAATTCATCTTTTGTTATATTGTTTGTGTGTTTAATTAGAAAATCAAGATCTATAAGAATTTTATTAATATAATATCTATTATCTTTTTTATTATCCATATATCTTTATCCCATCCTTTAAGATTTCACTGATTAGCTCAATATTACCTTCTAATGAAGACACTGATATTATTTCCACTTTCTTTCTCAGTTGATCTCTTAATTCTTCTACGAGACCATAGAATCTCATTCCTGTAACTGATGAAGATAATAATAAATCAACATCACTTACTTCTGTAGCAGTCTTTTTTGCATAAGATCCAAATAAATAACAATATTCGACGTCATACATAGATAACACTGATGAAGTTATTTCTTTTATTTTTTCAAACGTAAGTAATCCATGTTCTTCATCAATATAACCATACTCTTCTAATTTTTCAGTAATATAATTATATTTAATTGTACCTATCTTCGAAACATCATTCTCATAGTTTATGTATGTTCTTGAGGGTATGTTCACCAATTTCGATACTTCTTTTTGTGTTAAGCCTAATGATTTACGTAATTCTTTTATAGACATATCTTCACCACCTGCTTATATTATATAATATGATGCATATTTTAGCAAGTAAAAGATGCAATAGTTGCTTAAATTAATATTGTTATACGCAATAGTTGCGTATCCTGCAAAATACGAAAAGTAATTGGCTGTTCTTATACATTTTTAAGTGATTTTAAATTAAAAATAGTGGACCGTTTTTCAACTGATAATTTTCAATTGATTGCCAACTACTAAACTAACATAGGTGAACACTCCCCCACTTACGATATTATTAATATCCTTGAAGAAGGAGTTTTCTTAAACTTTTTCGATAAAATAAAACGAATTAAACAGGAGGTATATAAATGAATTGTTATGCAAGTAAAATAGAAGTAGCTAACACTGTATGTCCAAATTGTAAAAGTATCGGTGATGTAGTTGACCTAAAAACTGTAGAGAATATGGTGTTAGATAAGTCGGTGCATTATACTCAAGATTTCTTGATGTGCCTTACATCAGACTGTTACGTTGCTTACTTTAGTAAATCAGTAGTTATTAAAACTGATGAAATTAAAGAAGTTATCTATTCTAAATCAATTAAACCAGATAGAATTTTATGTTATTGTTCAAGAACAAAAGCACAAGAAATACTGGATTACGTCGATTCATCGGGTAATTTTTCAATAAAAGATATTGTTAAACATACCTCGGCGATGAATAATAGTAATTGTTTAGTTAAGAGTCCAACTGGAAAATGTTGCAGTAAACAGATCAATGAAGCAGTTAAAAAGCATTTAGATTAACAAAATCTAAATGCTTTTATTTTATACTTTATCTGAATATGTTATATATATATCATAAATTTCTGTTTGTGTAGAAATCATCACCAAGTTTACAAAGCAACTGCTCACTTTCATTTTTTTCTAGTATATTAATCATTTTTTCATTTGGAGCGAACCAAGTTTTATAATTATCATCTGTAACAAAATTATTATTAATGATTGTGGTGATTTGTGGTTGTTCATGTACGTCTGTATAAACTCCATGTTTTTCCATATATGATAAAACATAATCTCTTAACCAGACAATTCTTGAAATCATTTTTCTATTCTTAGTCTTTCCAAAAGTTACTTCATCAAAATTATCTAAGTATGCTTTTATCATAAACCCACCATATGCTTCAGATTTCATTGTCACATACATAGTTTCTTTAATAATCTTTGTTAAATTCTTTTTATCGTTCTTCTTGATACCATATATTAAAACGCAAAAACGAGACATATCATGCATTAGAATAAGAAGTTTTTTCCGATTTACTACTTCATAATTTGCATGCCATGCATAAATAGCGTTATCAGTATTCTTATTAGTTGGTTCTATCCCGAAAAAGTCTAGAACTTTTTTTGTGGATTGTATATGCATATTGAGTCTCCATTCACTTTTTATTTTTTATGGTCTTAAACATCCAATTGGTATTACTAAAACTCCATCTTCTCTCTTATAAGCATACTTTGTTCCTGTTATTACAGCTAGAAAACTCGGTTTACTCATTTTATCAGTATCAATTTTCTTTTCAAGTTTCAGAAGGTTCTCTGCTCCCTCATCAATTCTATTCTGTCCTAACTTAACTTCTATAGCTCCCCAATCACCATTGTCAAGATGAATAATCGCATCAGCTTCGAGACCTGTTTTATCTCTATAATGAAAAACTCTACCATCTAGACTTTGAGCATATATTCTTAAATCTCTAACAACTAATGACTCAAAGAGAAATCCAAAAGTATTTAAATCTAATATCAAATCTTTAGGACTTGCATTTAGCATTCTCGCTGCAATTGCTGGGTCTATAAAATGCCTAGTATTCGAACTTCTAATCGCTGTTTTAGATCTAAGCAACGGACTCCATGCTGTCAAATCCTCAATAACAAACAACTTTTTAAGTGCTTTTAGATAATCAGACAATGTATCAATATCCATAGTTTCATTATTAGATTTTATGTCTTTTAGGATTGTCGTCATACTTGCTTGTGTGGCAATATGCCTTGAAAAAGATTTCATTATTGCTAGCGTCTTACCTTCATCTCTACTTACACCGTCTACTGTCCCTATATCAGAATTCGCGATTGTGTTACAATATCCTGCTATTTGCTTTATTGCAGTTTTTTTGCTTTTTCCAATTGTATTTGGCCAACCACCACGGACCACGAGATTAGCAATATCCGTTAATCCTAAATCTGATTGTGATCCAATATTGTGATTACCTTCAAATAATTCATTTAAACTTACAGTTCCATTTGAATCGTTAGATTCAAATAATGACATTGTTCTCATAGTTAACCTTGATATTCTACCTACACCTGAATGAGATATTTTACTTTCATCAACCACTGTAGAACCTGTTAATATATATAGTCCTTCTGTACTTTGTTGATCTACATCAAATCTTATTGCATCCCAAAGTTGTGGTGCCATTTGCCATTCATCTATTAACCTTGGTTTCTCACCGTTCAATAACAAAGATGGCTGAACTTGTGCTAATTGCAAGTTATTTTGCTTTTCATCTGGTTGTTGCATATATAGAACGCTCTTTGCAAGTTGCTTTGCAGTAGTAGTTTTACCACACCATTTAGGTCCAGTTATCAAAACAGCACCAAACGCTTCCAATTCTTCATTTAATACATCATCCATAATTCTCTTATAATATTTACTCATCATATCACCCACTTATACATTACCATTGATTCTAAATACAGTCAATATTTTTCCGTGAGTTGGACCAAGTAAATTCCGTGAGTTGGACCAAGTAAATTCCGTGAGTTGGATATTGAAAATCAAACTAAAAAGGAATGACTCCTTTTAAAGGATACGATACCTGTAAAGTAGACACTATAAAAAAAGAAAATAATCATTAGATTATTAGTATTTGATTATAGTAATCGCTCGAATACCCCGTTCAAATCCATATAAAAAAACAGAGTCTCAAAGCGGCTTTATTATGCCCTTCATGCCTATAGTTGCAACTATTTGTGATACGGCTCGTTGTTTGTTATTCTAAAAGACCTATAAATCTGTTCTAACAAAATAAGTCTCATTAATTGGTGAGGGAATGTTAAATCTGAAAAGGATAACTTGTAATCTGCTTTATCTATTACTTCTTTACTTAATCCATTAGACCCACCAATAACAAAAGTTATTTTAGAACTATGATATGTTTTAATATCTTCAATCTTTTTAGCTAAGTTTTCACTTGTTAGTTTTTTACCTTCAATTGCTAAGACGATGACATAAGAATCATTTTTCATTCTTGCAAGAAGTTTCAAACCTTCTTTAGCTTTGACATTTTCGATATCTTTTAAAGATAAATTATCAGGTGCTTTTTCATCAGGAACTTCAACAATGCTTAGTTTGCTGTATTTACTTATTCTTTTTCCATATTCTTTAATACCTTCAACCAGGTATTTTTCTTTTAATCTTCCTACTGTTAAAATTGTAATTTCCATATTATAACCTCACTTAAACTTTTTTATTAATCTCAACATTAATATATTCACAATAACAAATATTAAAGAGAACTTTAATATTGTTACTGCATTTAATAAATATATAACTAATTCACTATTTGTATTTGAAATAAACTGAATACTAATTATCACGATATTTTCAATGATATCAATAATAACGACAATCCCAGGTAAATAGTTAAGTTTTGATCCTTTACTTCTCGCAAGTAACCCATATAGTAACAATCCATATGTAAACGGAAAGACAGTATCTAAAACTCTAAAAACGAAATATGATGATGGCGTATAAAGATCTAATAATACTCTATTATCATAAAATGTTCCTGGTGAGTAAAACAGCTTTGTATCAAATATCATAATGTTGTACTTACTCAAGTCTGAATCAATTAATGAAAATATTATTAAAAGGATAATAACTACCAGACTTGTTAAGAAAATGGATTTATTTGTTGTGTATTTTTTCATGTTTTCACTTCCTTTAACCCAATTATATCATTTGCAATACCGGCATTAAATAAAAACTTGTAAATTATCTTTTAAATATATGATAATATATAATGGAAAGACTTGAGGTGCTTAGATGAAATCAGATATAGCGATACTTGTAAAAGAACTATCAAAGAAAAATAGAGGTTTTAAAAAATGGATCAGAAAGATAGATCCAATGGTTTATGGTATTGTCACTCATATGGACCGCATAACTTCAACAGTTACAGCTTACGCTCCAACAAGGTTAACAAGTGAAATGGTTGATGTTATCTTCAAAGTTTTTAATCGAAAAGGTTGGATTAAAGATAATCAAATCGATCCAGCAAAGGTAAGTGAAATAGTTTCTAGATATCAAGAGTATAGTGAAGAGTTCCTAAATTATGAACAACTACTTAATAAAAAACTATCTAGTCTTAAAAATGACTTTGTTACAAAAGTAGCACCCTATGATAAACTAGAAAATGAAGAAACACAGTATTTTAGAGAAAAAATATTAGAATTCGCGATGATCATCGAACACTACCGTGATTTATACATTATTATCCTCGCTCACAACCACTTAATGAGAAATAAAGTAACAAACGAATGGTATAAAATATGGAATCTAAACCTAAGGATTTTGGGTGAAGAAGATATTATTGCTGCTAACGATGAACAATTACGAATATTTATTTCAAAAAATTATCCAATATTAAGAAAGAAATTCCTGATTAAGTAAAATAAAAACACACTCGGCGAGTGTGTTTTTTTAGTTTAGTTCATTTCGTTTTGTAATTTTTTTAATGCATCAACTAATGGTTGTTCAGGTACAAACCCAACATTTTGTCCAACATACTCTTTACCTTTAAAGAATAAAATTGTTGGAACACTACTTACTTGGAATTGAGCAGCTTGCGGATGTTCATTAGCATCAGCTGCAATAAATACAACATCACTTAATTCTTCATTTACGGCTAGTTTCTCAAATATAGGTTTTAACATTTTACATGGTGGACAAGTTGTTGTTGCAAATTTAACAATTGCTACTTTACCCTCTTGTAATTGGTCTTCGACAGTTTCAGTTTTTAATAGTTCTTTTAACATAATAATTCTCCTTTAAATTTCGATTATTTAAAATTATTTTTAATTCGCAAATATATTTTAACATATTTATCTACAGTTTACTATCTTTTTGCTTTAGTTTTTCTTTTTCTAAAAACAATTTTACATTAGTAAAACTCATTGCTTTTGAATGTAAAAACCCTTGATAATAGTGACAATCTATCGCTTTAATAAAATCAAGTTGTTCGGTTGTTTCAATCCCTTCAACAATGATTTCTAAGTTTAACGATTTAGAAATATCTCTAATCGTTAATATAAGTAACTTATCAAATTCGTTAACTTGATAACTCTCAACAAACATCCGGTCTATTTTTATTAAACTAAGTGGTAGGCGGGTTATATAGCTGAGCGATGAATAGCCAATTCCAAAGTCATCCATTGCTATTTTAAACCCAATATCTCTTAATTTATTCAGCAAAGCAATTGATTCATTAATATCTTTAAACCCGATTGTTTCAATGATTTCGATTACGAAATTATTTGGATTAACCTTTTGTTCATCAACGACACTTTGGAAGTAATCTATTAGGTCGTTAGTAAGTGAAAGTGGTGAAATATTAAACGTATACATATAATCTCTATTAAATTCAGCTTTAATTTCTTTACTAAAATTACATACTTGTCTAAATGTGAATCGATCTAGTTCTTGAATTTTACCACTACGTTCATAGTATTTAACAAGTTCACCTGTATTAATTAAATTATTGTCATGATCAAATAATCTTGATAATGCTTCAAAGCCAATTATTTCATTTGTTTTTGTATCAACTATTGGTTGAAGATATACTAAGAAGTCATCAAGTGTGTAGTTATTCAGTTTGTTTTCAAAGTCTACTTCACGTAATAACTTATCTAAATACTTATCTTCAAAGAAAGCATACAAATTCTTTTGATTAGCTTTAACATCGTACATTACAATATCCGCTTTTTTTACTAAGTCATCAAGTGTAACACCTTGGTCTGGATATTTAACTATACCAACACTCATTGATGCAAAGTATTTTGTATCATTAATTATTATAGGCTCATGAAATGTTTTATATATTCTATTTAAAATATCAATTGTTTTATCTTTTGAATCTTCTTTAATTAAAAAGATAAATTCATCTCCACCCCATCGATATATTGTTAATTGATCATTTACAACACTATTAAATTTATCAGCAATATTTTTTAAATAGATATCGCCAATTGTATGCCCTAAGATATCATTCAAATTTTTAAAGTTATCCAAATCTCCAAACGCTAAGAAGAATGGAACTTCAAGCTTAATACAATGATTAATATCTTTGGCTAGTAAACGTCGGTTCGGTAAATGAGTTAAATTATCGTAGTTAATCATTTGATACTGTGTATCCAATAAATATAGGTTTCTTTTAAAGGATTTTATCACGATAATTAAAGCTAATGAGTACAATAAAATTGATGATGATATTACTAATATACTATTAATAATATAACGATCATTAAAGTCCTTGCTTTCACTTATTCCAATATACCAATCAACACTATCTAATTTTATTTTCTCGTAATAATCAAATGATGAACTATATTCAAGTTCTCCAAATATAATATCATTATCAACCGTAAACAATCCAACACTTACAACATCAGATTCATTGCCATCAAATATCTCATTTAATAAATCATAATCTGCGGCAATATTAACTAAAGCAACTAAGTCATCATTAATAGCACTTTTTCTAAAAATAATCCCTTGTCCGCCTTGTCTTAAATCATATGGACCATTAATAACAATTAGATTTGTTGATAAGGCTTTGTTAACAGCGGTAATAACATAATCGCGGTCATCATTTAAAAGATCATGACCAATTGTTATTTCATTTCCTACTAGTGGGTAAACATACGTTTGGTTAAGTTCTGTTTCATCATCAGATAAGATAGCTATTGAAAAGTTTATGTAAATACTGTCATCAATGTTTTGATCATTTAAGAATTCCTCAAACCGCTCTTGAGTTAAATCCTCAGGATTAATTGATTCAACAAATATTTCAATTTTTTCTAAATCTCGATTAATATTGTAAATTACACTTATGTAATATTCATTTACTCTTGTGACTTCTAGTTCAATTAATACATTATGCGAACGAATATTACGATTATGATATAAACTAATCGAAGCAACCCACAATAAAGTTCCAAAAATAACAAGCGTAACAAATAGCTTGTTATTTTTAATAAAATTTACAATAGCCATGTAATTCACCTCCAATAGTATTTCTTATTTTAATTTTATCATACCCTTGAATTTATTATAAAAATATGGCATAAATTATTTTCTTTTAGCTCGTGGATGAGCACTTAAATAACTTGATTTAAGTTTTTCTTTAGTAACTTTTGTATATATTTGTGTGCTCGACAAATGACTATGCCCTAGTAACTCTTGGACACTTCTTAAATCAGCACCATTATTTAAAAGATGTGTTGCGAATGTATGTCTTAATGTATGAGGACTTATTTTAACTGTTTCCTCAGAGTTTTCAATAATTTGATTAATAATAAGTCTTACACCCCGTGGTGTAAGTGTTGTTCCTTTAAAATTAAGCAGTAAGTAAGCATTTTCTTTCTCTACTGCTCTTTTGATAAATTCCGGTCTAACTTGTAGCAAATAAGACTCGATTTCCTTAGAGAGCAAATTATGAATTGGGATATATCTGTCTTTTGAGCCTTTTCCATGGATCAAAACAAGATTTTGATAAAAATCAATATCTTTTATTTTTATACTACAGAGTTCGCTAACGCGGACTCCTGTTCCGTAGAGAAATTCAAATATTAGTTTATTTCTTTTTCCAAGGGCATTACTTGTGTCAATCGAATTAAAGATTGATTCGATTTCTTCTGGATAAATAAACTTTGGTAATTTCTTTTCTTTTTTGGGGAGTTCTACTTCGCGAAATGGGTTTAGTTTTAAGATGTTCTCTTTGTTTAAGAAGTTATAGAAACTTCTTAAACTACTTATCTTCCGCGCTATTGTTCGTGGTGAATAAGTCTCATGGAGACTTGTTGTATAAAATCTAGCTATTCTTGGAGTGACACTTAAAAGATCACCAAATTCTTCTTGGTCTAAAAAGTGGATTAAGTTATTGATATCTTCAATATAAGACGTTAATGTATTTTTACTATAACTACGTTCCATTTCAATATAGGCTTTAAACAAATATAATATTTCGCTATTAGTCATTAAATTTAGCTATTGTTTCATCGAGAGCTTTTAAGCTCCGCTCCATATAAAACTTCTTACGTTCTTTTTTACTATGTTTAAAGTCTAGTTTTTGTAAGATACCGTAATTAGCATTCATTGGTTGAAAACTTGATATTGCAGCATGCGCTATATAGTGAGCTTCACTACCTAAGATTGTTACTTCAGGGAAGAAGACTTCTTCTTTTCCTTCTAAGTGACGAGCCATAGCGATGGCTGCGACAAGTCCACTTCCGGTACTTTCAACATAACCTTCAACGCCAGTTATTTGGCCAGCAAAGAAGATGTTTTTGTTTGTTCTTAATTGGTAGTTTCTTGTTAAAAGTTTTGGGGCGTTAATATATGTGTTTTTATGCATTACCCCATAACGAACAATTGATGCATTTTCAAGTCCGGGAATCATTCTTATAATTCGACGTTGCTCACCGAATGTTAAATGCGTTTGGAAGCCAACAATGTTGTACAATGTCCCTTCCATATTGTCTTGGCGTAATTGAACTACTGCGTGTGGCGTTATCCCTTCAGGAGTACGAAGTCCAACCGGTTTCATTGGTCCAAATAGTAATGTTTGAATTCCTCGTCTAGCTATTTCTTCAAAAGGCATGCACCCCTCAAATACTTTAAGTTCAAATTCTTTGATTTGAACTGTATCAGCATTGATAAGTTCGTGATACCACGCGTTATACTGTTCTTTATCCATTGGACAGTTAATATAGTCTGCTTCACCTTTATCATATCTACTTTTTAAATATGCTTTATCCATATTAATCGAATCTTTTTCAATAATTGGTGCAGCGGCGTCATAGAAGAATAAGTATTCTTCGTCAATAAGTTCTTTTATTGTGTTACTAAAATCATCACTAGTTAATGGTCCTGTTGCGATAATAACTGGACCATCTGGTAATTTGATTAGCTCTTCATTTATCACTTCTATAAGTGGGTTATCCATAATTTCTTTTGTAACCATTTCACTAAACAAATCACGATCAACTGCAAGCGCTCCACCAGCAGGAACACTTGTTTTATCTGCACATTTTATAATCAATGAATCAAGAATTCTCATTTCTTCTTTTAAAAGACCAACAGCGTTCTCAACGCTGTTGCTTCTTAATGAATTTGAACAAACAAGTTCAGCAAAATTACCAGTACTGTGTGCTGGGGTTAATTTTGCTGGTCTCATTTCATAAAGTTTTACATTAAATCCTCTTTTGGCTAGTTGATAACTCGCTTCACTTCCAGCAAGTCCAGCGCCAATTACTGTTACTGTCTTTTTCATAATAATCACCTAACAATATTATATCA
>JASFZA010000012.1:0-6518 GCA_045046715.1 Candidatus Izemoplasma sp. | reverse complement strand
TAATCAATTGTTTCCATAAAATTAAGATTGTTGTCAGTTGCGTAGTTAGCCATTAATTCTAATGTTTTCGCTCCGATACCACGACGTGGTTCATTAACTACTCGTACAAAACTATAATCATCTTCAGGATTTACAATCAATCTTAAATATGCAGTAAAATCTTTTATTTCCTTTCGTTTAAAGAAACTTGTATTACCAAATATTTTATAAGGAATTTGTTTTTGCATAAACACTTCTTCAAAAGTTCTTGAAGTGCTATTTGCGCGGTATAACACAGCAAAATCGCTATAGCTGTATCCTTTTCTAACTAATTCAATTACCTTTAAAGCGACGTACTCAACTTCATCTCTACTAGTAACACCTTTATAGTGTGTTATTAGTTCTCCTTCACCTCTTGTTGAAAATAGATTTTTAGGAATACGATTTGAGTTATGTTTAATTATTTGATTTGCAGCCTTTAAAATAGTATTAGTACTTCGATAGTTTTCCTCTAATATTACTAAGTGAAATCCTGGGAAGTCTTTTTTAAATTTGTATATATTTTGAATATTAGCTCCTCTAAAAGCATAAATACTTTGGTCTTCATCCCCAACAATAAATAGGTTATTATTTTTATTTACCAGTAACTTGATTAGCTCATATTGAATATCATTAGTATCTTGAAACTCATCAACCAAAACGTATTCAAAAACCTTTTGATAATATTCTTTCACTTGTGGATTCTCTTTTAGTAACTTAATTGTTAGAATAATCAAATCCTCAAAATCAAGTAAATTATTCTTAAATAGGTTTTTCTGATATATCGGAAAAACGACATTAAGTATAGTTTTTAGTGGTTCTTCAACCGACTCTACAAGTTCATCATCAAACTTCATCTTTAATATATAACTCCGAACATTCTTTGGATTAAAAAGTTTAATATCAAAATTTGCTTTCTTCATTACTGACTTAACCATTTGTAATGTATCGTCATCGTCAATAATTTGAAAACTCTTTTTGTATCCCAATAATTCAATATGTTGTCTTAATATTTTAGAACACATTGAGTGGAAAGTTGAGATCCACATATCTCTGGTATTTATCCCAGTAATATCTCTAACTCTTTGTTTCATTTCATTAGCTGCTTTATTAGTAAATGTTAGTGCCAAAATATTTTGGTAATGAACATTTTTTTCATAAATTAAATAAGCAATTCTTTTAGTAAGAACGCTAGTTTTTCCACTACCTGCACCAGCAATCGCCATTACAGGGCCGTCAGTTGTAATGACAGCTTCTTTTTGTTTTTCATTTAAATTTTCTAGTATATTATTCATAAAATCACCTATTAAAATTATACCAAAAAAAGCACTATTTTCATAGTGCTTAACATATTTTTTTTAGTTTTATTTTTAGATAATTATGGTCGATATAAATAAATATTTAAATCAATTTTTTTACCATCTACAATAATCAGTTCTTGTTCAAGCAATTCTTTTTGAATAAAACCAGGATTTCCTGTTAATGAAATTGTCCCTCGTGAATTTATAACACGGTGCCATGGTAAATCATGCTTTCTACTCATGCCATGCAATATGCGACTTACTCCCCTGGCGTTCCGTGGATTATCACAGTATGCAGCAATTTGGCCGTAGGTCATTACTTTTCCTTTTGGTATAGATTTTATTGTATTTAAAACCATTATTGTGAATTCAGTCATAAGTTTCACCTCTTATAATTAAATTATATCATTTTTTTTGCAAAAAAAAACCGGATTAATTAATCCGGATTTTAATTATAAACTAACGATATTTTCTGCTTGAAGTCCTTTTTGTCCTTCAACAACATCAAATGATACTTTTTCGCCTTCTTCTAACGATTTGTATCCGTCTTTTTGGATTTGAGAAAAGTGAGCGAATACGTCATTTCCTTCATCAGTAGTGATGAATCCGAATCCTTTTTCTGCATTAAACCATTTTACAGTTCCTGTCATGTTTGTTACCTCCATATTTTATTCCTTAAATTAATCTTGCAATAAAATACAAAAAATAACAGTAATACTCTCATTTATCATACAAATTGTAAATTTAAGGTCAATATCAATATTACACTATATTTTCATAATTGCAAGAAAAAAACACAAATATTCTATTTTTTTTATTATTACCGTTATAATTCGCTTTATTTTTTAAATGATGATCTTAATGAAACTATCTCATTAAAGATTAATTTACCATCATTTGAATCTTGATCTAAAGCAAAATATCCATTACGTGTGAATTGGAATCTATCCAATACTTTAGGATTCATGCTTGCTTCAACGTAACCATGTTTAACTACTAAAGAGTCAGGATTTACTTTTTCAATAAACGGAACTTCTTTATTTGATAAATCATTAATCAATTCATTAAATATTCTAAACTCTGCCGGTTTATTTTTAGTTCCATCAACAAAATGGATATTACCATTTGGTTTTCGATCATTAAATCCACTACCTGATTTTGTTTCTTTATCATAAGTTACGTGCACTTCTAAAATATTTCCAGCTTCATCTTCGATTACTTTGTGAGCTTTAATAAAGTATGCATGCATTAGTCTTACTTCAATATCAAGTGCTAATCTTTTCCACTTTTTGTTTGGTTTAACTCTAACGAAGTCTTCTCTTTCAATGTATACCACTTTACTAAACGGAATCATTCTAATGCCTTGTTCTTTAAAATCACGGTTGTTTTCAGCTTCTAAATACTCAACTTCACCTTCAGGGTAGTTAGTTATCACTATTTTTAACGGATTTAGCACAGCATTTGTTCTGGGAGCGCTTTTTAAGCTTTCACGGATGTATTTCTCGAACATCTCATAATCAGTCTCTCCTTCGGTTTTTGGTAGTCCCATCGCTAAGATGAAATTCATGATAGCGATTGCTGGAACACCACGTCTTCTAAGACCTGATATTGTAATTAAACGAGGATCATCCCACCCTGTTACAATACCTTCTTCAACAAGTTGTCTAATATATCTTTTACCACTAACTTTATTTGTCATTAATAATTTGCCAAATTCAATTTGGCGTGGCGTATGTTCCATTTCACATTCTTTTACAACCCAATCGTATAAAGGACGATGGTCTTCAAACTCTAAACTACATAAAGAATGAGTTATTCCCTCAATTGCATCTTCAATCGGATGAGCAAAGTCATACATTGGATAAATACACCATTTATCACCAGTATTATGGTGATGGACTCTTTGAACACGATAAATAATTGGATCTCTTAAATTCATATTCGGACTTGCCATATCAATTTTAGCTCTTAATACTTTAGCACCATCATCGTAAACGCCATTTCTCATATTCTCAAACAATTCAATATTTTCATCAATCGTTCTTATTCGAAATGGACTTTCAATCCCAGGAGTTGTTAAATTCCCACGGTATTCTCTAATTTCATCAGCTGATAAATCATCAACGTATGCTTTTCCTTTTTTAACGAGGAGCATTGCTCTTTGATACATTTCTTCAAAGTAGTCGCTTGCGAAAAATAAATTTTTCCACTTAACACCAAGCCAAGCGATATCTTCTTTAATTGCTTCCACATATATTGTATCTTCTTTTACAGGATTAGTATCATCAAAACGAAGGTTAAAGTAACCTCCATGTTCAACTGCTAAAGTATAATTCATAATAATTGCTCGAGCGTGTCCTAAGTATAAAAAACCGTTTGGTTCAGGCGGAAATCTCGTTATTATACGTTGATGTTTTAACGTCCTAATATCTTCTTCAATTATTGTCTTAATAAAATTACTATTTTCCATATAATCACCTATTTCTATAACAAACATTATAATGTAATAATATTTAAAAATAAAGCATTATAATGAATTATTTAAAGAAAAAGAAATTGATTTAACGATCAATTTCTTCTTTTATTTTTTTAAACTCTTTAATACTAGTTTCAAAGACTCCACTTTTTTTAGATATAAATCCATAAAATGCTTTATCATCTAAAACCTCTTTAGCAATATTATCAATATCTAAATAGTTATCATTTAAAAACTTAATAAAGTCATCAACCTTAGTATACTTTTTCTTTCTAAACTTATAAACCCTTTGATTTTTAACGTCCTCAAATGCTTTTCTTTGTTTTAATAAGCGTTTTGATTCTTTTTTTACTTTTGCTTTTTTTGGTTTCTTTTTAGCGTTTTTAGCATTTTCTTTACGACTATCATCAAAATATTTATCT
Source organism: Candidatus Izemoplasma sp. (assembly GCA_045046715.1). Classification (GTDB taxonomy): domain Bacteria; phylum Bacillota_I; class Bacilli_A; order Izemoplasmatales; family Izemoplasmataceae; genus JASFZA01. The sequence goes on along the minus strand of JASFZA010000012.1, from coordinate 2,301 downwards.
AATTCTTTATTATCTTCTTTAATAATCTCTTCCCTAGGGATTAAATCTGAATCGAAACTATTTTCATCTACGACAGATTTTTCTTCCTTTAAAACGATAGGTTCATCGATAATGGTTTCTGGTTCAATAACGTCATAAATTGTTTCATCGTTTATCAGCGGTTCTGCTCTTGGAATTATTTCATCATCCTCAATCATTGATTCCCTAATGACAACTTCATCATCAAGTTCAACAATTGTTTCTTCTTTAACTATTTCAATATCTTCCATATCTGTCTTATTAGTTACTTCTTCAATTTTAATTTCATCTTCCAAAATTCTATTCTTCTTTTTCTTAAACACCAGGAATCACCTCACTAATCATCAAGAATCCAACAGCAACAAAAACAATATCAATCACAATCGCCGCAATAAATAATAATCGTAAAATTTTAACTAACGTTGAATAATGTTTTGTCATCCAATCGTATTTACCTTCAATTGTTTTAACGTATGCTTTAAATTTACTAATTAATATCTCCGGAAAGATTAATGTACTCAATTCAAGTTTTGTCTTTTTTGTATTTTTAATAACCGCGTCAACATAGTCTTCTAACATCCCAGACTGTTTTAACCTTGAATTTTTCATATCGTTTTCCCATTTATCAAAAGTTTTGATTGCATGTTTATTTTTTTCACTTCTTACATCCTTTATGAAACGACTAAATGCATTGTTGAGCACAGCGTATGTCGCAAGTGTCAAAGTCGCAGTAAGTCCAAGCAAACTATATAAATCAACATCGTATAGTAATTGATTTATATCTTCAAAAAACTCAAAGAATAAGCTATCCGGTTTTTTAAAGATCATTGCAGTAAAGATTAATAGTAACACAGTAAATAAGAATGCAATCTTACTTGGTTTATGATACTTTTTATTTTTCTTTGGTAAAAGAACAATCATTTCACGCAAGTTTTCCATCATCGATATACTAGCTTCACGGTATTCTTCAACCCATCCATCAAGAACATCAAATAAGATACTCTCTTTATTAACCTCGTTAAATGAATCATCATTTAAAAACTCAGCTAACGTTACATCGCCTGAAATATCCGTATGAGTAATATAAAATTGATCAATACTTGATGCCGTGCCTGGCCATGTATCGCGATAAGTAAGTGGATTTTTATGTAAAAAATCACCATCTTGTTTATATGTATAATGACTTACTAGAAGGTTCGCAAACTTTTTATGTTTATACAAATCTAAATTACCTGAATTTTCAAATTCAAGTTGTTTTTTAAGTTTGTATTTAGCTATATCAAAATTATTAAGTTCAAGTAACAACATTAATTCTTCACTAGCTTTCATAAAAATTACCTCCTATCTAATTAAACTTCTAACCCGCATTCTAAAATCATCACTAAATAATCCATATTCATCATCAGCCAAGATTCTCATTGCTTCAATGGTAATTTGTCCATCATCGTACATTTGTTCAAGCAATGTATAATTATTAGCTTCATCAATGACGTGAAATGCTAATTGATCACCGAGTAATGTAATAACATCTTTAGTAATAATATGGTCTTCAACGCTTTCATTAAGCGTTGTTAAATACTCTTCCATTTTAACAGAATCATAGATTACCGGTTGGTTTTCATCATCAACCATTAAATATGCTTTAAAGATAATCTCACCTGTTAAATATAACGGTCCACCATTACAAACATCAACGTCTGGATAATCCGGGTTACGTCCAGGGGTTGTACAAAATCTAGCAACATCATTAAATAACGCAGCTAAGATTGGCGTATCCGACAATGTTTCATAAGCATCTAGATTATACTTCATAACACTAATCCCAATTTTAAATACCATTGAGATATCTCCTTCTAAACTAGAAGCAATATCTTTATAGTACAGATCATACTCATCAACTAACTCTTTAGAACTGTCTAGTATTTCAATAATTTCAGGGAAATCATCAAATAATCCATCAAATACTCCTGCTTCATAATCATATTTAAACTGTAAAATAATCCATGTAATATTATCGCCTTGAAGCATTGTTGAAGTTATTGATAAAGCATTACCAACAAAATCATAAGTAATAACATCGTCCGTATTGATGTTGTCACATCTGTTTTCTACGTTACTCATATCATCAATATCAAATGTATCAATATTAGCAACCGTACAAGCAAGCCAAATATTAAATACATCATAACTAGTAATACTCATCATTGCTAAATATAGTTTAGTTTCTAATTCATCGTCTTTGATATTACCGATAATAAATTCGTAATTAGCTTTAAAGCTAAT
>JASFZA010000011.1:0-14513 GCA_045046715.1 Candidatus Izemoplasma sp. | reverse complement strand
ACAGCCTCGTTAGCTTAGTAAACTTGCGAGCAGTAGCTCGCACAACCTAAGAAGCCCCTTATCAAATTGTGTACAATTAAGTGGGGGAGTGTTCACCTTTGGATTCTAACTTCATAATATCATCTCCTGTTTTTAATATAACAAATCGATATAACCATGTAAATGGCTTATCTAAAGGAATTTAATTATGTATTAAGTGACTGATCGATAAATATAAAACACACCAATAACTGCTATAATAAAATACAATACCATTCCAATTTGACTTGACACAATAATTCCGATTAGAACAAAAAGAACTAAAGCTATAATTTTTCCGATGTAAACTAGTTTACTATTATTCATATTTTTACCCCCTGTAGTTATGATAAATTATAATCCTATTCACTGTTGTTGTCAATAGGACCAATCAACATTCAAAAGCTTATATCTCAAAGCACTAAGTTATAACAATGTATTAAAAAAACAAAATTACTAATCCACATTGATATTTTTGAAAAATTGATTTTAATAATATTTGAGAAAATGTTATAATATATTGCGAAGAGTTATTGAACTAAAGTTCTTATAACTCACAAGGTTAGTTTATGATAGAATTCATCTGCTTAGTGCTGATGTTATTTCTTTCTAATAGTGATAATATTGTTACATCTGAAACTAGGATTATCGACATTAATTCTGATATTATAATAGATAGGTGATTTTATGGTAAATATTAAGATAAAAATAAGAAATAATTGGCGTAATATACTTTTACTGTCTATTTTGTTTGTGATTATATTAGTAACACAATTTGTTTTGCGAGAAGTAATTGTTTTTAGAAACGACTTAGAGTCATTTGAAAGTGAATTATATGAATTAGAAAAATTAGCTGTTAAAAGAGATGTTGAAAATAGAGTTTTAGAAATAGAAACAATGTATGATTCAAACCAACAAGATTTAAGGGATCACTTGCAGTCAAACTTAAGTGGACTATACTTTGCAATTGAAATGTTGCTTATTGAAATGGATTCCGCTACTTTAGAAGAAAAAGAAGATGCTATTATAAGAATTGTTCAACAATATAATATTAATGACACGTTACATACGTACTTTATAAATAATGTTGAGGGGTACCATATTCTTTCGGGATTATCTAATGAGGAAGTGTATGAGTATACACTTGACTATAAAGATATTTTAAATAGATATTTTGTCCAAGACCAGCTTGATGGTGTCTTAGCTAGTGAAACTGGCGATGCGTTTGTTACTTATTATTATCCTAAAGAAATTGGTGGCGAACCATTCTTAAAAACTTCATATCTACAATTAATTGAAGAATTAGGATTAATTATTGGTACAGGAGCATATCAAGTAGACTATAATTTATCAATTCAAAACAGACTTATCGATATGTATACAGAATATTACAAAGAATCAGATAATTATGTATATATTTTATCGGGTGATGGAAATGTAATATTTCATATAAATGAAGCTTTTATTGGCGAAAACATAAGTTCTAATAACGACCCCGTTTTACAAGTTGCCCTTGAAGCAATTTATCGTAAAATTGATGAAAGCAACGGTGGGTTTGTCCAATATACCTTTTATGAAGACTCGATAAGTGGTTTAGAAAGCAAAAGAACAGCATATGTAGTTTATGTTGCCGAGTTTGATTATATTGTTGGGTCATCATTTAATGATGATAAACATGATGAATTAATAAATGACTACATCAACGATAGTTATCAAAAGGCAATGTTATATTATTTGCCATTCTTAATGCTGTTGATGCTTACGGCATTCTTTATCTATTTTTATATTAAGAAAAATGTAAAAGATTCAATGAGTATTTTCCGTGAGGAAGAGGACTTATACCGTAAATTTGCAAACTTAACTAGCGAGATGATTGTTATTACCGAAAAAGCTGGAGAAATATTGTTTATTAATACTATTGGTGAAAGAATTATAGGATCACGTGAAAGTGATAGTAAAACTTATAATTTAAATCAAATATTAGGTGAAGAAGACGGATTCTATGTATTGCGAGGCGTTGATAAGAATTTCTTTGTTCGCTTTAATCGTGAGAAAATAATGTTTAATATGGAAGAATGCGAGCTTTACTTTATTAGTGATGTTACTGATAAAGTAAATACTGAGAAAAAACTAGAAAACTTAGTTCAACTTGATGAACTTACTAATTTAGGGAATCGTCGCAAAATGATAAAAGACTTTAATGAAATTATTAATCCATACACTAAAACAACAGGTAAAACAGCATTTTTGGTAATGCTTGATATTGATAATTTCAAACCAGTAAATGATCAATTTGGACATATTTACGGTGATGAAGTATTACGTTCGATTTCAGTATTGTTAACTGACATTTCAAATGAAGACGTTATGGTTTACCGTGTTGGTGGCGATGAATTTGCCGTTTTAATCAAAGGTTTACAAGAAAAAGATGTTTATAAAATGTTCCAAACATTAAATAAACAAATAAAGCGTTATCAATGGACTAAACCAATAGATATTAGTTTTAGTGGTGGAATTGTATTAGTTAAATCAAAAGATAAATACCGCCGCTTAAATGATTATATTGATAAAGCAGATAAAAAACTATACAATGCTAAAGTTAGCGGTAAAATGAAGGTAAATTAAAAAAAGAGTTAATCCTCTTTTTTTATCAAATATCTTTAAGAATCACCCTTCTTCAACAGTACTGCAATTTCATAAGTAAAAAGGCAAATGGCATAATCTAGATAACAAACCAATAAATTAAGTATTAATTATTGCTAAATAAGAAAAGAGGTGAAAGAATGGCACTATTTACATATCAAAATAAACATAAGATTGATTATTTTGAAGGATGGTATTTAAGACTAATAGATGAATCAAATAATTTAAATTACGCAATTATAATTGGAATAACTAAAGAGTCAAGCGACGCTCATTCTTTTATTCAAATATATGATGGAACTAAACTTGAAAATCACTATTATCGTTATCATCTTGAAGATTTTTCTTTTTCAGGTGATAAAGTTAGGATTAAACATAATTATTTAAGTAAAGACGCACTATGTATTAAAGAAAAAGGAATCGATATTAACATTGTTATTAATAAACAAGAGAAACTAAAAGCTAAAAGTGCGATGGGGTTCTTAAGTAAATTACCACTTACTTGTTTTCAAGAAGTGATTTTTATGGATGCACAGTATCATGGGGAAATTACAATAGATGAAAAGAAATATAATTCTACGGGAAAATCATATATGGAGAAAACATATGGAAATAAATTTCCAACAAAATGGATATGGCTTCAAAGTAATCATTTTAATAAAGAAGTTTCATTTGCTTTTGCTTATGGATTAGTTCCTATTGCTAAATGGGAAGCAAAAGGATTCTTTGCAATTATGCATTATAAAGGGAAAGAATATCGGTTTGCGTCATATAATTTTTCAAGATTAAAAATTATAAAAAAAAGTGAAACAGATTTAGAGTTTACAATTAAACGAGGAAGACTTCGTCTTGAGATATCAGCACAAATATTAAATAATGTAATTCTTGTTGGTCCAGGAGTTAATGGTATTATGAATTTAGACGTTAAAGAAAGTTTGAATAGTTTAGTACATATTCGTTTTTCTAAAGGCAATAAAGTTATCTTTGAAACAACAGGGACAAATGTTGGACTTGAGAATATGTCCCAATGATTAATACGTTAATCATTGGGAGTGGTCCATCTGGATTAATGTGTGCTAATATTCTTGAAAAGAACAAGATAAACTATAAACTTATTGAAAAGAATCAAGAGCTTGCAAAAAAGCTTTTCATAACCGGCGGCGGACGTTGTAATGTGACAAATGTATTAGATACAAGAGACTTTATTAATGAACTTACAATTAAAAATAAAAAGTTTTTATATGGTTCAATTGCAAATTTTGGGACTAAAGAAACTATTGATTTCTTTAAGGAAAAAGGAGTAGAACTAATTACTGTTGAAGATTTCTTTTATTTCCCAGAAACACAAAAAAGTCAGGACATCATCGAGGCATTACTAAGAGATTTGAATAAAGGCAATATATATTTAAACGAAACAGTTAAAAATATTATAAAAGAAGATGAACACTATTTAGTTAAAACAAATAAACGTATTCTATTAGCAAAAAACGTCGTTATTGCAACAGGAGGGTCTTCATACCCTAATACTGGTTCAACTGGTGATGGGATGAAGTTTGCTAAAGATTTAGGGATAATTACTATTCCATTTTATCCAGCAGAATCTTCAGTTAAATCACAGTTTATCGCAAATAATAAAGAAGTATTCCAAGGGATAACACTACTTGACAAAATAGTTAAAATAGCTGGTAAAAAAGACTCTTATACTGGAAACATTCTATTTACTCATTTCGGATTAAGTGGACCTGCCATCTTGAAAATTAGTGAGTTTTGCTATCACGATTTAAAAGATAATAAAGATGTTTATTTAGAATTTAATATTAGCAATTATAATCTTGAAGAATATCTTGAAATTCAATTAGAATTTCAAGATTCACAAAAAACATTAAAATCTTTTGTAGAATTCTTAACAATTAAAAGGCTTGGCCATTACATTTTAAAAAGTTTAAAATTAGATCCTGCTAAAAAGGTTAGGGAAACTTCTAAGAAAGATTTGAATAGAATTAAGGATTTAATTATCAATTTTAAAGTTAAAATTGATAACACCTTAGCAGTTGAACAAGCATTTGTTAATGGTGGTGGAATAAGTTTGAAAGAGCTATCGAATAAATCATTTGAAATAAAAGGGTATAAAGGATTATATGCTGTTGGGGAAACAATTGATGTTCACGGTCCAATTGGTGGGTTTAACATTACAATTGCATTTTCAACTGGAGTAAGTGCCGCAAGAAGTATTATTAATCAAAAAATTACATAGGCATATTTAGAAATTAAATTGTCAGTTAGTGATAAAATATAAAAGAGGTGATTTTTATGAAATACGCAAAATTAAATAATGGTGTAGAAATGCCAATTGTTGGACTTGGAACTTGGTTAAGCAAAAGTGAAGATGCATATAATGCAGTTTTACATGCGATTAAAGAAGGGTATCGTCACATCGATACTGCGATGGTTTATGGCAATGAAGAATCTGTTGGGAAAGCAATTAAAGATTCTGGAGTAGACCGTAAAGATTTATTTATAACAACAAAGCTTTGGAATTCAGACCAAGGATATGAAACGACAAAAGAAGCTTTTGCTTTATCACTTGAAAAATTAGGATTAGACTATATTGATTTATATTTAATCCATTGGCATAAGAGCTATGAATTAACAATTGAATCATATAAAGCAATGATTGAGCTTTATAAAGAAGGTAAAATTAGAGCTATTGGTGTTAGCAACTTTGCAATTCATCATCTGAATAATATTATTAACAACTTTGATGTTGTTCCAATGGTAAATCAAGTTGAAACACACGTTGCTTTACAAAATCATGTCTTACATAATTTTTGTAAAGATAATGGAATTCAACTAGAAGCTTACGCACCGTTAATGAGCCGTAATATTAGCGAGCTACTTGAAGATGAAACATTATTAGCAATTGCTAAGAAACATAATAAAACTGTTCCACATGTTGCTATTAGATGGTTAGTTGAAAGAGATATCGTTGTTATACCTAAATCAATTACACCTACTAGAATTACTACTAACTTTAATGTTTTTGATTTTGAATTAGATAGTGAAGATATGGAAAAAATAAGAGCTTTAAATAAAGCCCGTAAATTATTTCCCGAACCAGATAACATCGATTTTTAAAAATAAATAAAAAAAAAGAAGAGAAATCTTCTTTTTTAGTATCCAATATTTGTTAAATTTGTTTTTAAGATGTTAGCTGACTTATTTAGTTTAATTTTTTCATCCACATTAAGTTCTAATTTAACTACATGATGAACTCCATCACGATTTAAAACAGCTGGTAATCCAATGTATACATCTTTTTCACAAGGGTAAGCTTCGGCATTTAATACGCTAATCGGTAGTATTCTATTTTCATTATTAAATATCGCTTGAGTAATTCTTACTAAAGCCATACCGATTCCGTAGTATGTTGCTTGTTTTCTTTTGATAATATTTTTTGCTGCGTTACGAACATCTTCATAGATATGATCTAAGTTTTCAAAACTTATTTCTTTCATTGAGTTGATAACGTCAATAATTGGTTTAGATGCAACGTTTGCATTAGACCAAACAACAAATTCACTATCACCGTGTTCACCTAAGATATAAGCGTGAATATTTCTTAAATCAATATTAATGTATTTAGATATTTCATAACGTAGTCGTGCGCTATCTAAACTAGTACCACTACCGATAACACGTGAACTAGGTAATCCTGATTCTTTCCAAGCGACATAAGCCAATATGTCAACAGGGTTAGACGCAACTAAGATAATTCCATCAAATCCACTTTTCATTACATTATTTACGACTGCTTTGACAATTTTAGCATTTCTTGATAGTAATTCAATTCGTGACTCACCATCTTTTTGATTAACACCAGCTGTAATTACTACTAGTCCGGCGTCTTGAACATCGCTATATTCACCTGCAAAAATATTCATTTTTCTTGGTGCAAACGCAAGACCATGATTTAAATCCATTGCTTCACCTTCTGCTTTATCTTTATTTATATCAATTAGCACAATTTCTTCGACTGCTCCTTGGTTTAATAACGCATACGCATAGCTCATTCCAACGAACCCAGTACCAATAATTGCTACTTTACTTTTTTGCATAATATCACCTCAATTTCATAATATCATTTATTTTTCAAACGATGTTATAATACACTCAAAAAACAGCTATATTATGAAAGAAAATGTTTTCATTATGGAAATTTTAAATAGGTTGTGTTATTAACTTAATTAATTTATAATATATGATATGTATCTATAGTAAAATGATAAATATGTTTGGAGGATGATTTTATGCTTACTGATGATTATATGAATTTATTGTCTCACTTTTATGAAGGTGTATACGTTGTTGATAAAAATCGAAAAATTGTTTTTTGGAATACTGGTAGTGAAAATATTACAGGATATAAAGCTGAAGAAGTTTTAAATGCCCATTGTTTTAATAATATTCTTAATCATGTTGATGAAAACGGAAAACAATTGTGTTTTGATGGATGCCCACTTCATAAAACATTAGATACAGGTGAAGTACAAGAAGCAAATGTCTTCTTACATCATAAAGATGGACATCGTGTTGCTGTTTCTGTTAAGTCATTACCAATTACAAATGAACAAGGTGAAGTTGTTGCTGCAATCGAAGTTTTTACAGACACTAACTATCAGAAAGATAATTATTATGAATCAGAAAGATTAAGAAAATTAGTTTTACTAGATGATTTAACTGCATTACCAAATCGCCGGTACATTGATTCTTTTCTTGAAAGCAAAATGAAAGAAGTTAATAATTTTGATTTAAAGTATGGCTTATTATTCTTTGACATTGATAAATTTAAAGACTTTAATGATAAGTATGGGCATTTAGTTGGAGATTCAGTGTTACAACTTGTTTCTAATACATTAAAAAATAGTATGAGAGGTTCTGACTTTGTTGGGCGTTTTGGCGGCGAAGAGTTTGTTGGAATAATTGCTGTTAACAATGATGAAGAATTAGCTATCGTTGCTGAAAAGCTAAGAATGCTAACTGAAACGTCTTATCTAAAGATAGAATCTGGAGAAGAAATTTATATAACAATTTCAATTGGTGGAACAATGATGAATAAAGGTCAATCAATTGAAGAAATAATTTCTTTAGCAGATAAAAATATGTATCAAGCAAAAGAAAATGGACGTAATCAAATAGTTATTAAATAACAACTCATTTTATGAGTTGTTTTTTCACAGAAATTTCATAAGCATTTCATTAAATTTACATAACAATGTTATATAATGAGAGTATCTTTTCTTACAAAGACTCCCTTCTAATTTTTTAAAGCAAACAAAAAGATTCTCTATTTCGAGAATCTTTTTTGTTTATAAATTGACATATGACGCTTTGTCATATAGAATAACATTATGACGCTTTGTCATAAGAGGAGTGATTATATGCCAAAGGACACTTTTTTTAATTTAGAACCTAAAAAAAGAAAGAAAATATTAAACGCAGCAAGAAAAGAATTTTCAAGAACACCACTAGATAAAGTAAAAATTTCGAATATTATTAATCATGCAGATATACCAAGGGGAAGTTTCTACCAATATTTTGAAAATATTGATGATCTTTTCTATTTTTTTATTGAAGAAGTTCAATTAGAAAGAGAAAGTTTTCTTTTAGAATTTGCTAGAAAAGAAGCTGGGGATATCTTTGATTATGCTAAAAATATCTTTGGATATGAGTATGATTTGTTTACTTCACATAATCGCCATAACTTAATGATGAATATTTTTAAAAGTATGTCATTAAATACCGATTATTTTGAAAAGTATAACGAACGAAGAAAACAGTTTATCATTAAATTACTAGCTGAAATAAGAGTTGATAATTTACGGTTTAGTTCTGAAAAAGACTTATTGTCAATTTTTCATTTAATTCAAGATCACAGAAGAAGTTTAATCCATAAGTCAACGTATAAAATCCAAACAAAAGAAGAAATAGTCGAACAATATAATTGGTTTATTGACGTTTTTAAACATGGAATACTCAAGGAGGCACATGATGAATAGTTTATTTTCACTTACAAAATATATTTTTAGATATAAAGGTCACGTGATCGTTTCCTTAACAATGATGTTTATCCAAGTAGCTATTGGGTTTATAATCCCAACCATTATGGTTGATATTATTGATGTTGCTTTACCTGAGGGTGACACTAATATGTTAATTACACAATCATTAATAATGGTTTCATTTGCATTCTTAGGTTTTGGTGCATCACTTGTTAATAATTATACTTCGCAATATGTATCACAATTTGCTGCTGCAGATTTAAGATTAGATTTATTTGAAAAAATTCAAACATTATCATTTAAAAATATTGATAAATTTAAAACAAGCAGATTAATTACTTCTTCAACGAATGATGTTTTAAGAGTTCAACAGTTTTATCAAATGCTTTTAAGAATAATTGTAAGAGCTCCATTTATGATTGGATTTGGATTATTCTTTGCAATTAGAGAAAGTAAAGAATTATCAAATTTATACTATGTTACATTACCGTTACTTGTATCATTTATAACAATATTGATTATTGTTGCTATCCCAAGATTTAAAAAGGTTCAAAAAACATTAGATGGATTGAATAAGGTTGTATTAGAAACTGCTAATGCACCACGAGTTATAAAGTCGTTTGTTACTGCCGATTATGAGAATGAACGATTCGAAGAAGCTAACGAGCAGTTTAGAGTTGTTAATACTAGTGCTGAAAAAGTAATGGCATTCGCCGAACCGGCAATTTTATTGATCTTTAACGCTAGTATCGCTGGGATATTATATTTAGGTGCATACTTTATGAATAAAGGAGATTTAATTGATGCAACAACTAATCTCCCTCAAACTGGTACGTTAATGGCATTTAATAGTTATAGTATGCAAATACTATTTGGACTAATGATGTTTGCAATGATGATGATATTTGTTGCGAGAGCAGAAGTTAGTGCTAAAAGAATTAGAGAAATAATGGATGAAGAAGTAGATTTAGAAAATAGTGAAGATGCTATTACTAATTTTACTTTAACAGGAAATATCGAATTTAGAAATGTTTCTTTTGGTTATGGAAATGATGGAAATAACGTAATTAAAGGAATATCATTTAAAATAAAACCAGGTGAAACTGTTGGTATTGTTGGTTCAACTGGTAGTGGGAAAACAAGTTTAGTTAACTTAATACCTCGTCTTTACGATAACTGTGAAGGTGAAGTGTTACTTGACGGGAATAATGTTAAAGACTTAGATATTCATAACTTACGTAAACAAATTAGTTTTGTTACACAACAAGCTACTGTCTTCAGTGGTTCAATTGGAACAAATATAATGCAAGGAAGTAAAGATGCAACGTATGAAGATGTTGTTAATGCTTCTAAAAATGCAATTGCTTATGAGTTTATTAAAGAATATGATGATTTATTTAATCATGAGATTCAGTCTAAGGGGACTAATCTTAGTGGTGGGCAAAAGCAAAGATTATCACTTGCTCGTGCATTTATCAATAATCCAAGCATTATGATATTAGATGATTCAACAAGTGCACTCGATGCGCAAAGTGAAGAAAAGCTTTTAAAATCAATTGCTAAACTTTCGAGTTCAATGACAACACTTGTTATATCGCAAAAAATATCTACTGTTCGTGATATGGATAAAATTATTGTATTAAATAATCAAGGTAAATTAGATGGATTTGGAACGCATGAACAATTACTAAAAGATAGTGTTGTATACAAAGAAATTGCAGATAGTCAATTAGATTTAGGCGGTGAGACTAATGAATAAAGATCTATTAAAGAGAGATCCTATGAGTTTATCTCCTAGTGACCGTGAAAAAAGACAAAAGATGATGATGAATTTGTCACAAAAAGAACGTGAGAAAATTCAAAAGAATATGCAAAAAAATATGTCACCAGAACAAATGAAAATGAAGCAAGCACAAATGGGGAACGCTAAACAAACTAAAGAAGAAGATAAAGTAAATCATCAAGAAGTAATTCTTGATAAACTTAGTGTTAAAAAAAGAAATGAATTAAATAAGGACTATTCGAAAATGTTTAGTAAAACTAGAAATAGTGGCCGTGGTCCTGGTCGTGGTATGTATTTAGGTGGTAAAGCTAAAAATACTAAAGGAACAGTTACTCGTGTAATTGGATATTTAGGGAATCACTTTATTGGATTAATTATTGTGACAATTGCGATTATTGTTTCAACATTACTTAGTTTACAAATACCATTACTATTTGGTAATGCCTTAGATGATCACATCCTTACAAGAGATTTTGATGGCGCGTATGTTATTGCCGCACAAATTATTGTTATTGCAATCATAACAAGTATCATTCGATTTGTATCAAAATATACAATGACAATTATTTCTCAAAAAACAATTAAAAACATTAGAAAAGATGCTTTTGATAATCTTCAAAAGTTACCAGTTAAATATTATGATGATAATCAAACAGGAGATATTGTTTCAAGACTATCAAATGATATTGATCTAATTAACGTAAGTTTAGCATCAACCGTTATTGAATTAATTAGATCAGTTGTTACGTTAATAGGAGCGGCAATAATGATGTTTATTATTAGTTGGAGCTTAGCAATTATTGTAATTGTTTTTGTACCGATTATGGTATTTATTACACTTAAAATATCAAAAACAGTAAGAAAAGGATTTATGGCTCAACAAAAACATTTAGGTGGGCTTAATTCAATTGTTGAAGAAAGTATTGCTGGATTAAAAGTTGTAAAATTATACAATCAGGAACAAGCTAATATTGAAGAGTTTAAAGAAAAAAATATTAACTTAAGAGATGCTGGATTCAAAGTGCAAGTTAGAGCTGGACTTATTATGCCTATTGTGACATTCATGAATAACTTCATCTATTTAACAATCGTTGCTGTTGGAGGGTTCTTATACATTACGTATGAAGCATTTATTACAATTGGTAATATTAGTGCAATTACACAGTATGCACGACAATTTGTCCAACCAATAAGCAACTTAGCTCAATTATTTAATTCACTTCAACAAGGTATTGCCGGAGCTGAACGTGTTTTTGAATTAATTGACGAAGAAACAGAATACGTAAATGATGGTACACTAGATGTCGATAGCTTTGAAGGTGTTGTGGAATTTGATAATGTTACATTTGAATACGTTGAAGGTAAAACAGTTTTAAGTAACGTATCATTTAAAGCAAACCGTGGTGAAATAGTTGCAATAGTTGGACCAACTGGTTCAGGTAAAACAACACTAATTAACCTCTTAAATCGTTTTTACGATCCAATTGATGGTGTAATCAAAGTTGATGGTAAAAACATTAATGAATACAAAAAAGATGCATTTAGAAAACGTATTGGCGTAGTACTTCAAGATACGTCATTATTCTCCGGAACAGTATATGATAATATTCATTATGGAGATAAAGATACTTCAAGAGAAAAAGTAATGGAAGCTGCGAAGCTTGCTAATGCATATGATTTCATCATGAAATTACCAAAAGGATTTGAAACAGAAGTATATGAAGGTGGACAAAACTTCTCTCATGGAGAGAGACAGTTAGTTTCTATCGCAAGAACAATTCTTTCTAATCCTGACATTTTAATTCTTGATGAAGCAACATCAAATGTTGATACTAGAACAGAAAAAAGAATTCAAGAAAGTATGAAGACATTAATGAGGAACAGAACAAGTTTTGTTATTGCACATCGTCTTCAAACAATTAAAAACTCAGATAAGATTATTGTAATTAAAGAAGGAAAACTTATAGAAGAAGGACATCATGATGATCTTTTAAAACAACAAGGGTTCTATTATGATTTATATACAACACAGTTTAAATCAGCAAAAATCTAAAAAGACGTGAAAACGTCTTTTTTCTTTTGCAGTCAATTATAAAAAAACTTGTTAGAGCTGTAAAAATAGTATATATACGTCCTAACACCTTTAAAGTGGGCAATTTACAAAAAAATCCAAATAAACTGTTTACAAGTAGATTTAACTATGATAAAATTTAGTCGAGTTGAAAAGTAAAATTTAAAAAGAAAGAGGTGATGGTAATGATTAACTTAAACGTAATATTAGCTACATGTAATGTGGATAGCGCTCTTTTTGCTGTGCCAAAACCATCACAATTGATATTTTTATAATTTTATTGTTAATAATAATCTTATGTCTTTCATCGATTTTGATGAGAGACTTTTTTTTGAAAATAGGTGAGAAAATGAATATTTTAAGTGTATCAAAACTAACTAAAGAATTTAATGGTGAAGCATTATTTAGTAATGTATCTTTTGAGATAAATAAGGGTGATAAGGTTGCAATTATTGGTAGAAATGGTACTGGTAAATCAACGATACTGAAAATGATCCTTGGTGATATCTATATTGATTCAGGTGAAGTATATAAAAATTCAAAAGCACAAATTGGCTATTTAAGTCAAAATGTCATTTCCTCAACTGAACATACATTGCTTGACGAAATTAATGAAGTATTTAAAGATGTATTACAACTTGAACAACAAATTAAAGAAATTTCATTAGTTATGGCTAATGATCATAGTGATAAAGTCTTAAAGAGATATGAGCGATTAGAACATGAATATAGTATTAAAGACGGATATAATTTTCATTATAGAATCAATTTGATATTATCAAAATTCGGATTTTTAAAAGAACATTATAGTCGTAAAATAAATACATTTAGTGGTGGTGAAAAAACAAGGATTGCTTTTGCTAAGCTATTATTAAAAAATCCTGATTTACTTATTTTAGATGAACCAACAAACCACCTTGACATTAAAATTATTGAATGGCTTGAGGACTATTTAAATAAGTATAATGGTGCGGTATTAATCGTAACGCATGATAAGTACTTTATAAACAGAGTTTGCAAAAAGATTATTGAACTAGACCAAGGGATTGCGCACATATATCATGGTACTTATGAAGAGTATGAACTTGAAAAAGTTAAACGCTATACTTTACTACTAAAAAGTTATGTTAAACAACAAAAAGAAATAGCTCATTTACAAAGCTTTGTTGATCGTTTCAGATATCAACAAACTAAAGCTAAACAAGCACAAGACAGAGTTAAAAAGATTAACAAAATAGTAAGGGTGGAAAGACCAACAGTTAATAAATCGCACGTTAATATGACATTTGACAAAAAGCGTTCAACTACTGAGGTTATTTTAGATGCAGAAAACCTTGTAATTGGGTATGAAAAAATTATTGCGAAAAATATAACATTTTCAATGCGTGGTTTTGATAAGTTGGCTATTATTGGCCCTAATGGTGTTGGTAAAACAACTCTTCTAAAAGTGATAGAAAATAAACTACCAGCAATAAGTGGAAAAATAAGTTTTTTAAGAGATTTTAAAATTGGTTATTTTGATCAAAATCAAGATACATTACATATTAATAAAACAATCTTTGAAGAGATTCATGATTATTATCCAATGTTTACTAATACCCAAGTTAGAAATAAAGCAGCACAGTTCTTATTTACTAATGATGATGTTCATAAAAGTATTAGTATTTTAAGTGGTGGAGAAAAAGTTAGACTAGTACTTTTATTATTAATGCTAGAAGACCCAGATCTGCTAATCTTAGATGAACCAACAAATCATCTTGATATTGAAACAAAGTCAATCATTGAAGACGTTTTTAATGAATTTAGTGGGCCAATCATCTTTGTCTCACATGATAGATATTTTATCAATAAAATAGGATCAAAAATATTATATATGGAAGAAGAACAATCAACAGTTTATGAAGGTACTTATGATGAGTATAAAGTAACTATTAAAAAT
>JASFZA010000010.1:0-4647 GCA_045046715.1 Candidatus Izemoplasma sp. | reverse complement strand
TCTTTAAACTCCGTAACACCTAAAGATATCGTCTGTCTATTCATTACGCCGTAATCAGCACTTAGTACTTCAAAATTATGTATGTTCATTCCAATCGAAGAATAGATGTTAAGATAATCTACTATTACATCGTTAGGAATCTGTGTATGCTTTATGTTGTTTAGACAATTCATTTTATCACCTCATTATATATCAAATATAATTATATTTTACTATATTTAGAGCTGTTTTTAAATAAAAAGTTTATTTAATATAGTCATAATCGATGTTATTGAACATATTTGCATATAAAAAGCAGCTTTCGCTACTTTTTAATCAAACAATGACTGTTGAATTGTCTCAAGATCTACACCAATTTCATAGTCACTAATTGGTGGAATAAGTTCATCTATTTCTACTTGTTCAAGTAAAATAAATTGTGGTTTACCCATTTTCGCTTTAACAACAGTTTTACCATTTTCAGTATTATCTGTTTTAATGTCAAATGCCGTTAAGGTAATTGATCCTTTTGTCGTAAGAATTGTTACTTTAGTTTTATTTTTATATTGTGTTGAGTTTAAACTTGCTAATCCAACTGTTAAATATGGTTTTGATTTTACATCTTTATAAAGACTTATTGCTTTATTAGTTCTTTTCTTTTTAGGGATATCAATGATAGTACGGCGTTTTAATGTACCTCTATTTGTTAGAATTAATAAATCAGTATGTTCTTCTAAAACAATACCGTAAGCTAATTTTTCTTTTGGTTTAAGGGTAATTGCTTTAACCCCTTTACCGGTATTTTGAGTTAATGGAATTTCAGATAAATTAAATCTTAGTCCCTGTCCTCTTTGTGTTACTACTAGTACCTCATTTTCAATTGAATTTGTTTGATCAATTGAAACAACTTCATCACCTTTATTAAGTCCAATTGCTTTTAAAGCTTTTGAATATCTTGATACATTATAGTCAGAAATTTTTGTTAATTTTACAAGATTATTTCTTGTTGTAAATAACAGATAGTTTTCTTGATCAAAGTCTCTAATATTAATAATCTTAATAATTCTTTCATATTGTTCAAGTTGAACAATATTATTAATATGCATTCCTAAATCTTTCCATTTAAACTCAGGCATTTTATATACTGGTAAGTAGATATAATTACCATGATTAGTAAAGATTAAAGCAACGTCTAATGTTGAAAGTTCTTTTATAAACATAATACTATCTTCATCTTTTAATATTGTTTTAGATGTTGATTTAAATGACCGAACTGACGAACGTTTAATATAACCTTGTTTTGAAATTGATACCATTACTTGTTCTTCAGTGATTAACTCTTCTTCAGAAATAGTAATTTTCTCAATTTCTTCTTCAATTACAGTTCTTCTTTTACTGATAAAAGACTTACTTAGTTTTGTTAATTCTTCTTTGATTACTGATTCAAGTGCACCAGTATTACTAAGAATTGTACTTAACTCATCAATTTGAGAAGAAAGAATATCTTTTTCTTTTTGCAGTTCGGTAATATCTGTATTAGATAATCTATATAATTGTAAAGTAACAATTGCTTCACTTTGTTCTTCAGTAAAGCTAAATGTTTTAATCAAGCGATTTTTAGCATCTTTTTTATTTTTTGATGCTCTGATTAAAGCAATAACTTCATCAAGGATATCCATCATCATAATAATTCCTTCAACAATATGAAGTCTTTTTTCAGCACGATGGAATTCATAGTTAGAACGGTTAGTTGTAACTTCTTTTTGATGTAAAATATAAGCATCTATAATTGCGAATACGCCCATTAACACTGGACGCTTGTTATTGATAGCTACCATGTTGTAGTTATAAGACTTTTGAAGGTCCGTTTTTTTAAGTAAGAAGTTTAAAATAAATTCTGGATCCGCAGATTTTTTTAATTCAATTACAACTCGTAATCCTTCTCGATCTGATTCATCTCTTACTTCTGCTATCCCTTCAATTTGTTTATTTATTCTAATATCATCAATTTTACGAACTAGTGTTGCTTTATTTACTTCATATGGAAGTTCATGAACAATGATTTGACGACCAATAATTTCAGTTTTAGATCTAACAATTATTCGACCGCGTCCAGTTTCAAAGGCTTTTCTTATTTGATCTTTCCCTTGAACGATTCCCCCTGTTGGGAAATCAGGTCCACGCATTACTTTTACTAGTTGGTCTATTGTCATTTGTGGGTCATCAATTCTTTTAATTACCGCATTGATAACTTCTCTTAAGTTATGCGGGGGAATATCTGTTGCATAACCTGCTGATATACCAGAAGAACCGTTAACTAGTAAGTTAGGGTAACGTGCTGGCATTACTGTTGGTTCATATTCTTCATCATCAAAGTTAGGTACAAAATCAACAGTATGTTTATCAATATCTTTTAATAAATATCCGCTAATTTTAGACATTCTAGCCTCAGTATAACGCATAGCTGCTGCGCTATCTCCATCGATTGAACCATTATTACCATGCATATCAATAAGTATTTTATTCATTTTCCATGTTTGTGAAAGTCTAACCATTGCGTCATAAACAGAAGAATCACCGTGTGGGTGATACTTACCAATTACGTCACCAACAATACGTGCAGATTTTTTATAAGGCTTATCAGCATGCATTCCTAATTTATACATTGAAAATAAGATTCTTCTTTGAACCGGTTTAAGTCCATCTCGAACGTCAGGTAATGCCCGATCTTGAATAATATATTTAGCATATCGTCCAAAGCGTGATCCAACAATATCTTCAAGATTTTCTACAAGAATTTTTTCATCAACAAATAAGTTAATATCATCTATAATTTTACTCATAGCACTACTCCTTAATCCTAAAGTCGTCTTCGGAAGTGAATGATACGTTATTTTCAATCCAGTCACGACGAGGTTCAACTTTATCACCCATAAGGATCGATATGCGTTGATCTGCATCAGCAAGCTCTTCAATATTTACTCTAATAAGAGTTCTAGTTAATGGGTTCATTGTTGTTTCCCATAATTGTGTAGCATTCATTTCACCTAAACCTTTGAATCTTTGGATATTATAATTCTTTAACCCTGCAGTTATTTCACCAAGTTCTTCTTCAGTCCATGCGTATTTAACAATATCTTTATTTTTTACTCTTCTTGTAAGTTTATATAATGGCGGAAGTGCTATATATACTTTCCCTGCTTCAACAAGTTGTCGCATATACCTAAAGAAGAATGTTAAAAGTAACACTTGGATGTGTGCACCATCAGTATCCGCATCGGTCATGATAATTACTTTTTTGTAGTTACATTTATTTATATCAAAGTCAGGACCAAGTCCAGCTCCGATTGTATGAATAATTGTGTTTACCTCTTCATTTTTCAAAACATCTTCAATTTTAGCTTTTTCACTATTAATAACTTTCCCACGTAATGGAAGTATTGCTTGAAACCGACGATTACGTCCTTGTTTAGCACTACCACCAGCACTGTCCCCTTCGACTAAATAAAGCTCATTTATCTCAGGATTCCTTGACTGGGCTGGGCTTAATTTACCAGAAAGATTTGTTTCCTTACGGTTTTTCTTTTTATCAAGACGAGCTTCTTCACGAGCTTTTCTTGCAGCATTTTTAACTGTCTGTGCTTTTAAAGCATTTTCAATTAATGTATAAGTCAAATTATTATTTTCTTCTAAGAAATATTTCATTTTTTCAGATATTACTTGTTCAACTGCGCCACGGGCATCAGGCGAACCAAGTTTATTTTTTGTTTGTCCCTCAAATTGGAGTAAATGTTCAGGAATTCTTACTGATAAAACAGTACACAACCCTTCTCTAATATCTACCCCTTCAAGTTTATTCCCGTTTTTAACTAAACCAACACGCTGGCCATATTCATTAAACAGTTTTGTTAGAGCTGATTTATAGCCTGTTTCATGTGTTCCACCGTCTTTAGTTCTTACGTTATTAACAAAAGAAACCAATTGATCAGTGTATGATCTTGTAAATTGGAATGCGAGTTCAACTTCTATGTCTAAAGCTTTACCTTCTAAGAAAGCTGCTTCATGAATTGTTTTTTTATTACTATTCAAGAAATCTACATACGAAATAATTCCATCTTCAAAATGGAATGTTTCTGACATTTTTGAACGCTCATCAATAAGTTTCATTGTTAATCCTTTAAGTAAAAAAGCACTTTCTCTTAAACGCTCTAATATCGTTTGATAATTGAATACGGTAGTACTAAGGATAGTTGAGTCAGGTTTAAACCATACTCTAGTTCCTGTTTTGTTTGTTTCACCAATTTCTTTTAGTTTTGAAACTTTGCTACCACCATCAGAAAAACGAATATTGTAGATTTTTCCATTTCGGAAAACTTCAACATCAACAAATTCACTTAGTGCATTAACAACACTAGCACCAACACCATGTAATCCACCAGATACTTTGTATCCGCCAGCTTGGCCAAATTTACCACCAGCATGAAGTTTAGTATAAATTATTTCTATTGCACTTTTACCTGATGAATGAAGACCGACTGGTACTCCACGTCCGTTATCCTCTACCATAACACTATTATCTTCTTTAATAGTAACAGTAATTTCTTCCCCAAAGCCTGCAAGTACCTCGTCGATAGAGTTATCGACAATTTCCCACAGTAGATGATGAAG
>JASFZA010000009.1:0-6905 GCA_045046715.1 Candidatus Izemoplasma sp. | reverse complement strand
AATTGTAATATTACAATTCTCAACAGTTTTAACGATTGGAGTATTATTAGTATTAATTGGAGTACAGCAAAATAATTACATCGACGAGTTTGAAACACCGCTTGTACAAGTCTGCTATTACTATGATGATTATGGCAATTATATTCATGGTTCAAGATTAATTTATACATGTCCTGTGCCAAATGTTATTGAAGATAATGAAAGTATATTGATTATGGAGTTTGAATACTATTTTATTGGTGAAAGAGATAACACCTATAGTGGAGGATCGCATGTTCTCGGTGATTATGAATACACGCGTGTTGATGATGGTTATGTAATGGTAAGAGTTGAGTTACATTATAATACGGAAGGTATAATTATATACAGAAGGTATCAAGAAGTAGTTAACTATATTCAACTAGCTTATTTAAAAGATGAAACAGTTTCTAATTGGGCTGATCGATTTACAAAGATAGATGAAATGAAAATAACAAACTATTATGAGCATATAATATCAACTGATTTTGAGGTTGGTGAAATTATCCAAACAAAAAACGAATATGTTCTAAACAATCAAATAGATGTATTTTCAAATTTAGAAGACTATAGCTATTATGAGTTTGATCAAAGTAGTCCAACTCGGGATGCTATTTTAAGTGTGTACTACGAGGAAGAAGATTCATTATTAACATATCAAGTTTATAAGGATTTTCCATATAATGATAACTTTGGAGATTATATTTCATATGTAGGCTTCATATCAAAAAATGAAAATATAGTAACACTTGATTTTCGGTGGACAGATGAACAGTTAAATCCCAATATAACACCATTTAGGGAGATAAGTGATGTGTATACGATAGTTGATGATAATATATCAACGCGTATGAGAACTTATCTTGGATACTATAGTGATTATTCCTATGGTTATATTGAGCAGTTTGGAGTGAATATTATGACTGGGGAAATTCGAACATCTGAATTTGCTAATATAGATGATTATGAATCACATTGGAATCTCATTGAATATAGAGGTTCCTACTATTTCAGTAAGAATTACCAACAATTTGTTCTATCGCAAACAGAATATGGATTTATTGTAAAACAGTATGGAATTGACGGCGTTAAATCAGATGAAAAGCCTTATGTAGATGCTGGAGAATTAATTAATTATTATGCTTCAATAGATGCTAGAACGCTTAACTCATTAGATTTAATATACATTAATCAACCTATCTTTACTGTTAACCCAATTATCAGGTTTTTTCTAATTGATTAGTTTAGAGGTGCCATAATAGGCACCTCTTTAGTTATTAACAATGGTTTACTTTAAAGAAAGTTATCAATAGTTAAATAAACATAACAACTGATTTTTTACCAGTATTCAAGGTTAAAATATTATTTTGTGATATAATTCATTGAGAGGATGATAATAATGATCGTTGGAAATATGAATGAAATGATTGGAAAAGCAATTAGTGATAAAGCAGCTAAAGATGCTTCAATAAAAGTATTAGTTTCTAAAAATGAAGGCTGGGAAAGTCACGTTATGAGAGTGATTGATGTTGCACAAGATGGACATACGCCAAAACACAGTCATAGTTGGCCTCATATCAATTATATAATCGAAGGTGAAGGTGAGTTAATGATTGATGGAAAGCTTAACGTAGTTAGTGCTGGGTCATATGCCTATATCCCAAGTGATACACTTCATCAATTTAGAAATATTGGTAAAAGTGTATTTAAATTTATATGTATTGTTCCTCAAGAAGGACATGTATATTAAGTAAATGGAAAAGGTGAAAGTATGTTAAAAAATTACAGTGAAGAAATAACTTTAATAAAAGAAAAAACAGGTAAAAAATTAACTTATAAATTACATCTTGAATCATTAATCAATTTGTCAAATATGATTAACATTCAAGATAATACAGAAATTGAAAATATCATGATAAAATTAATCGACTTAATTCATTCAATAGTGAATGGAAATACAAAAAATGCAAGAAAGTTTCGTAAAGAATTTAACCGGTTAAAGATTAATGTTTTTAATCAATACAAGTTTCACCATCGAGGTTCAATTATTGAAAAATCAATTGGTCTAGGAATAATTTTTGGTGTCGCAATTGGCGCAATGCTGTCTTCGGTAAACTCTTCATTAGTTGGGTTAGGTCTTGTTTTAGGTTTAGCTATTGGAGCTGGAATAGGAACTAAAAAAGAGCGAAAATTAGAAGAACAAAATAAACTTTATTAATATTGTATCAATTTAGATCAGTTGTTATTGACTGGTCTTTTTTTGAACAAATACTGCTATTACATATTTAAATTAAAAATGGAACACAGATCAGACTCAGCAACAAGCTGAGGTTATCTATTTGTTCCATTTTATTATTTGGTTAGGTGTTTCTAGTTATTAAATAATTGGGTTAGTAGATCATATGCAATTTCTAATCTGATTAATTCACCATCTGTTGGCGTGTAGTCTAAATCTTCATCAAAGGCAACTAACAAATCATTAAGCGAGCTGTTTTTAAAGTCAAATGGTTGGTACGTTGTATTGAATAACTCTTCATAACGTGATTGTAGTAAATCTAGAGCATCAGTTTCATCGTTATTTAAGTGTATTTCTAAAGTTTCCTCAATATAATCAAATTTAGATATATGTATGTCATTTTGATTAACTGCCGTTTTTAGTTCTTCAATTATTAACTTGTAGCTGTTGAATGTAATTAAATCAGCAACGCTAAGTGTAATTGAATTATTGGTTAACTGAGTATTAAAATCTGAAGAACTAAGTTCAAGGACATCACTTTGTTTTAAATTTGTTGATTCTACTAATTGATCAATTATATTAAATAAGCTCATGAACGCTTCTTTTTCTACTTGAGTTAACGGTGTAGAAAGTTCTCGATCAAGAACGATTATAAAATCATTATAAGTATTATCAACTTGATATAAGATATCAGTATCTGGTGTATTAGTATAAGTCATTGAATTAAAATCATATTTTAAGAAACCGTAAATTGAAGGTTCATCATCTATCCCATCCATATCTGCTGAACAACTGCTTAAAACAACTATAATTCCAACCATAAATGATAGTAGTAGCTTTTTCATATTAATACACCTCCTTTATTTTATAATAACAATTAACTTTGTCAAAACAGTGACAAAGTATTATTTAATTAATTTTAAATTTACTTTAGCGATAACGTAGCCGTTATCGTTAAAGATTTTATAGCTATAGCCATAGATATCACAAATCTGTTTTACAATAAATAAGCCAAGCCCAGTTCCACCTGTAATTGTAGTGTTGTTTGCGCGGTAGAACGATTCAAAGATTTTTTCTATATCTTCATTTGGAATTTTACCTTTGTTTTTAATCGTTAAGATAAACTCGTTATTTAATATTTCACTATTAATTAAAACAGATTTGTCTGTTGTATAAAGTATTGCATTTTTAACAAGGTTACTGACTAATATTAATAGTAATTCATCGTTGATATTTACATCAACACAAATTATCTTTTTAGTTATCTTAACCTTATTTTGTTTAGCAAGTTCAGCTAAAGAAACTAGATTATCATTAATGATTGATGTATTACAGATGTCGTTAACTTTTGCTTTGTCTTCAAGACTTAATGAATACGTTAAGTCAGATGCAATATTCTCAATTGATGATATTTCTTTGAGTAACTCACTTAAGTACTTTTCTTTATCTTTAAATCGACCAACACCATCAATCATCCCTTCAATCATCCCCCGCATTACAGCAAGGGGTGTTTTAAGTTCGTGGTTGATTGTCATAATTAGATTTTTCTTTTTTGTTTCTTCTTGCTGTTTTGAATCAATGTCGCTATTTAGTTTAAGGTTAGCATCGTTAAGCAATGCATAACTTTTCTTTAAGTTAAACGTCATTTCATTAAGACTACTGACAAGATCACTAAACTCATCGCTTCGTTTAATATTAAGTTTTGTATCAAAGTTTAAGTTAGACACTTCTTTTGCGTATTTATTAATCTTTTTAATTGGTCTTGAAATGTTAAGTGATAAGATAACCGATATTAATCCAATAACAACGAATAAATAGATTGATTGAGTTTTATTGATGTTGATCAATACTTGATCAACATTTTCAAGCGACTGAATCTGTGTTGATACGATTAAGTAATCACCATATGCGAATTCATAAATATAGTTGATATTAAAGATATCACTTTGTTCATCAACAAAATAAGTAAGATTACCTTCACTAATGGAATCTTCACTATCATAAATATCAATCACAAAGAAGATAATATCTTCATTTGTGATGAAGTCTGGTCCTAGTTCTTGTTCGATACTTCCATCTTTATATCTTATAAAAGAAGTTTCACTTCTTGATAACTCATAAAGACTTGTATCAATGAGTAATGTACCTGTTCTAATCTCTGAACTTGAATCATAAATTGCCTCTTTAACAGCTTTAATGTTTTCATCAATGTACATTGGTGAAAACTGTTTATAAGAAATATAGGTACTTAAAAGGAAGACAATTGAAAAAGTAATTAATAACATTAAAAATGTTTTGAAAAATATCGTTACTCTCATAATAGTCCTCCTTACTTATATTTTATTTTAGGTACTGCTATTTCTCGAATTTATACCCTTCTTTATAAATAGTTTTAATATAGCTTGATGCGTTATTTAATTTTTGTCTTAATCTTTTAATATGAGTATCAACAGTTCGTTCATCACCATAATAATCAAAGCCCCATACTTTATTTAGTAAGTGGTCTCTGGTGAATAGTTTACCGTTATTAATAACGAAAAGGACGAATAAATCCCATTCTTTTTTATTTAAGCTAATTTCAGTTTCTTCAACTAAAATTTTATGTTTATCCAAATTATATTTAATAATTCCATATTCCCTAAAATCTTCATCAAACTTTTCAATGTAGCGACCTAAAATAGCTTCAATCTTTTTGATGACTAGTTTAGGACTATAGGGTTTAGTAATGTATTCATCAATTCCTAAGTTATAACCTTTAATTTGATTTTCTTCATCGCTAAGTGCGCTCATCATAATAACTGGGGTATTAAACTTTTCTCGTAGTTTAGAACATATCTCAAAACCACCAACGTTTGGCAACATAACATCAAGAAGGATTAAATCATAAACATTTTCTTGAATGCTAATTAATGCTTCTAATCCATCAAAGATTTGATCGATTACTGCGAAGCTATATTTATCTAGGACATAGTCATATAAAATATTGTTTAAATTCACTTCATCTTCAACAATTAATATTCGCATATCTTCACCTTCCTTATATAATACTCTATTTAAGAATACCATATAACAGCTATTTTGTTAAACAAATATCAAAATCAAACAATGTCATAACGTTGACATATTGCTGTCAAACTTTTGTCACAACTAAAAAGTATAATTAGGGCAGATCGATAATTTAGGAGGAAATATTATGAAAAAAAGAATATTAATTTTAATAACATTTTTATCACTTATATTAATTATGGCAGGTTGTGGTAGTGATTATGATGATGTGTATTATGAAGATAGTTACCAAGAAGTTGATACAGAGCCAGTTGCACCTGACCCTGTTGTTACAACACCAGACTTAGCTGGTGGGGAAACTGTCCAAACAGCTGCTGTTCCGGCTCTTGAAAATAGAAAAATTATTTATATCGCAAGTTTAAATATGGAGTCACCTGACCCAGAAGCTATTTACAATAATGTAATTGATAATTTAGATACTTATACAGCTTACATTGAATCAGCGAATATAACTTCATTAAGATATACAATAAAAATCAGAGTATTATCTGAAAACTTTACAGATTTTGTTGAAGAAATAAAAACTGCTGGAGATATCTTATCATATACAAAAACATCTGAAGACGTAACAAATAGTTATTCAACTTTTGAAGCTCGTAAATTAGCTCTTGAAACACAACATGCGAGAATTTTAGAATTAATCTCAGTTGCAGTTGATCTTGATGATATCTTAACTTTAGAAGATGCAAGATTTGAAATTGAAACTGAGCTTAATGAAATTGGAGAAAGTTTAGCTAACTTTGATTCACTAGTAGATTTTTCAACAATTACCTTAACAATTTATAAAACTAGTGAAACAGAAGTTATCTTACCAAGAACAAGTGAACCAACAGTATCAGTACTAGGCTCTACTAAAGATTCAGTCGAAATAGAAGTTTTTAACCATGAGGAAGTTGCAGTTATAATCTACGTTGATCTACTGCAAAATGGAGAATTCATTAGACAATACGAGCAAGCTGCATATGGTGATTCAAAAGCAGTCTTCGCAATTGGTGACTTAAAATCAAACACAGATTACACTTTTAAAGTCACAGCTATTTCAAGTGAAAACCGTGTATCTTATATTGTAAGTAGAAGCGCAACAACAAACACAACATTTATCAATGATATTACAAATATCTTTAGATCATCAATCGGAGTACTTGTTACCGTCTTAAAATTCTTAGGTCTTGCATTTGTTGCATTGTCACCATTCTTATTTATCGGAGCCTTATTTTATATCCCAGGTAGATTACTTTATAAAAAAGTTAAACCGACATTAGATGATAAAAGGAATAAACGACTTGCATTAATCGATCAAAGAAGAAAAGAAAGAGAAGTTATTGAAGAAGTAAACTTACAAAAACGTAGAGAATTGTTGGCTATGAGGGAAAGACAAGCAGCATTACAAAAACAATCTCAAAATAATAGAAATAACAATAAATAATTTTCTCGTTTGGACCACATTAGAAAAATCAGTTCAGGGATGTGAACTGATTTTTCTTTCATAATATTTAACATAGGTATAACGAAATAGAAACTTAAAAATAGCCCTTGAGCCAAGCCAAGAGATGCAAGAATAAGAATAAGACCAGTTGTTAACATT
>JASFZA010000008.1:0-3559 GCA_045046715.1 Candidatus Izemoplasma sp. | reverse complement strand
GATATTTTAACCCAACGTTTCGCTTAATTTTTAGTCTAATTTCTTTGGAATAATCTGACATTTTATCTAGGATTTAACTGTCGAAGCCCACTGCCCGTTCTTTAGCATGGGCAAATAATGGGATAACTGATGGAGAGATGGCTAGAATAAAAGGAATAGAACAAAAATATCCTAACCTTATTCCAGTACCAACATCTATCATTAACCTAAATAGTGCGGTTTTCTCTAAATCTATTCCAAATTCTACTAAAATTGAAACATGGAGTGATTTAAAAAAATTTAATATTGGCATTGTTCGTGGCTATCATTTTGCTGTAGTTGGTACTCAAGGTATGAATCCGCTCATGGCAAAAAATGTTTCACATTTATTTACATTATTCAATAGTTCGGACAGTTTTTCAAAGTATAATGTCAATAGACATCTTTCCTAAATAGAGCGAGTTCTCAAGTTGACAAGAGCAGCAACTAATCGCCATATTAAACCGTAATTTTTGTGTTTACCTCGGTAAATTTCTTTAACACTTCGAAAAATTTTACACAACCGATTAATATTTTCAATCAAAACTCGTCTTTTTGAAAGAGTCCTATTATGGGTTTTGGTCTCAATAGTGCGAGTAATTCCTTTTTTTTTAATAGGTATAATAGAATTTTCATGATATTTATTAATACCTTGATAACCTGAATCTGCAAGAAGTTCAGAGTCTGGATGTATCAAAATATTACTACTTTTAAATATAGAAAAATCATGTTGTTTACCTTTCATGCAAATGACTGATAAAATTATTCCAGTATTGAGACATACAAGTATTTGAGCTTTAATTGTATGATTTTTTTTCTTACCAGAATAATATAATTTTTGACCCTTAACAGGACGTTCTATAGATTGTTCTGTTACATCTATAATTAATGTTTCAGGCGGATCTTTCAGTATATTTTTACGATTTGGGAGAGTTTCAACTTTTACTATTATTCTTGAATAATGAGAATAAATTTTATTACAATATGACTCACTTATATTAAAAATATTTGCTAAATTTGCAAATGTTGGATACGAAGATAATACATTGTTAGTAATACACGTTCTTCTAATGATAGTACAGATTTTTTTCTGCCACGGGTTTTTAATCTATTACGGTTCTTCCTTAATGTAAATATCTACTTTGTTACATAATTGTTCAAATTTTTCTTTTGCTAGCCCTGTTAATCGCTTGAAATTTTCTGGATTTTCTGTTTGAAGTTCTTTATATCTTTTCATCGCTTTATCTACTTTATATTATTTTCATCTATTTTAACATTACTTATCTCTTACCTTTATTTAGGAAAGATGTCTAATAGATGTAAAGGGTTATCTTTAAGAGATTTTAATTAAATATAACTCAGCTAAAAACCTGAGTTTGATTTAATTGAGTTTAGTAAAATCAAACCCTTACAAACACTTATTTTATCACTTTAAAAACTGTCCGAACTATTGATTATTAGAACATGATAGAATTGATATAGCAGTCACAATTCTTATCGGTGGTAAATTAGAAATAGCAACAAATTTTACAGATAAAGGTATCCATGTTATAGGTAAATCATTACATTCAGCTCCGTTATTTCATTATATTAATAAAAAAAATCAATATTTAATTGAGCCGTTAAATAATATCTTAATAGAAATAGTTACTAGTGGTGAAAAGGAGAAAATTCACACACAAACTTTATATGAACTTCTCAACAAAGAAGTCAAATAGCTTGTAATTTTATCTTAAAAATACAAGTGATGTTTAACTACTTAAGGAGCATAGCCAGTGAATGCTATATCAGAGCGATTGAACCAATCAGTTCATATTGAAGACCATACTCTTCTGATTGTTGATGATAATCCAGCTAATATTGGGGTGCTGTCCGATTATTTAGAAGAATATGGTTTTACGATATTAATAGCTACCAAAGGCGAAATTGCATTGCAACGAACTCAATATGTACTGCCTGATCTAATTTTATTAGACGTTATGATGCCGGGAATAGACGGTTTTGAAACCTGTGCCAGATTAAAAGCTGATGAACGTACTAAAAATATTCCAGTAATTTTCATGACTGCTCTAACTAATACTGAAGATAAAGTAAAAGGTTTTGAGGTTGGGGGAGTGGATTATATTACCAAACCAATTCAACATGAAGAAGTTTTAGCACGGATTACTACTCATTTACATATCCGAGACTTAACTCAAGCATTACAACAAACAAATCAAACAGTCACTGAACTTAATAATCAGCTAAAATCGGAGAATATCCGTATGAAAGCTGAATTAGAAGTAGCCCATAAAATACAACAAATGGCTTTACCAGTAGCATCTGAATTAGAACAAATTGAAGATTTGGATATTGTCGGCTTTATGGAACCAGCCGAAGATGTAGGTGGCGATTATTACGATGTTTTACTATATGAAGGACGAGTTAAAATTGGAATTGGAGATGTTACTGGTCATGGTTTAGAAAGCGGTGTTTTGATGCTAGTGGTACAAACAGCAGTCCAAAGTTTATTAGAAAGTGGAATTTCAGACTCTGAGCAGTTTTTAAACATTCTTAATCGCATCATTTACCATAGTGTCAAGCGGATGAAAACGGATAAAAATCTAACTTTATCTTTACTAGACTATAAAGATGGTATATTACGAATAACCGGTCAACATGAAGATATATTGGTAGTAAGGAAAGGTGGTAAAATTGAATTAATTGATACATTTGATTTGGGATTTATGATTGGAGTAATGGACGATATTACTAAATATGTATCACATCAGGAAATAAAATTACAACCAGGTGATGGTATTGTTCTGCACACTGATGGTATTACTGAAGCTCATAATATTGATATGCAACAATATGGATTAAATCGTTTGTGTGAAATTATTAGCAATAGCTGGTCTAAGACTGCTAAAGAAATTCAACAAGCCGTGATTGCTGATGTAAAACAGTATATTGGTGAGCAGAAAATATTTGATGATATTACTTTGTTGGTTTTGAAGCAGAAGTAAACTCTGAAATTTATTTAGCAATAAAAACAACTCCTACTAAAGTATGAAGTTTCATATAACCGTAGTTAAAGTGATTTAAAATAATGGTAGTCGAGAATGATGTATAATGAGAAATCAATATAAACATAAATAATAATGATGAACTGTCCAAGATGTATAGTAACATTCTTATAAAAACACACCATAAAAACAAATTATAGCAGAAATGAGTTATAGTAAAGATTTAAGAAAACGTGCAATAGATTTAGTTATAGAAGAA
The DNA here is from genome assembly GCA_045046715.1 of Candidatus Izemoplasma sp. Lineage (GTDB taxonomy): Bacteria > Bacillota_I > Bacilli_A > Izemoplasmatales > Izemoplasmataceae > JASFZA01. The sequence goes on along the minus strand of JASFZA010000008.1, from coordinate 277 downwards.
AAGTATGAGAAGTGTAAGCCAACTATTCGGCGTACAGTATAACACAGTGAAAGATTGGGTAATTCAAAGAAACAGGAAAAATGTCTCCAAAACCAATCCCCATTTTCATGAGGACATGCTTGTGGAAAACAACCGTATAAAATAGATTTATCAGAGTTATATGAACAAGTATTAGAACATCCAGATAGATTTCAATATGAACATGCTCAAACATTTGGAGTAAGTCAATCAGCTATAAGTAAAGCTTTGAATAAACTTGGAATGACTTCTAAACATT
>JASFZA010000007.1:0-120510 GCA_045046715.1 Candidatus Izemoplasma sp. | reverse complement strand
GATACTGATCTATACATCTGTCTCTAAGTATATCACTTCTAAAGAGACCCAGTTTTTATAATGGTGGGCCAGAAAGGACTCGAACCTCCAACCGTCGAATTATGAGTTCGCTGCTCTAACCAATTGAGCTACAGGCCCGTTATTTTATAATTTAAATATCATCCGAGAGGCTCTATTCAAAGGCCACTGATAATTTTTAGATAAAGCATAATCTACATTGCTCATATCGGTAAGATCTAAATTTAGCATTTCTTCAGATCCTTTAGCAATTATAGTAGCACCTTTAGGACTAGGATGCATTACGACTCCCTCCATAAGTTTTAAGCTACCAACTTGAACATATACTACTTTATCGCCTTTATAGAGTTGATCGCCTTTAGAATCTATCATACATAATTCCTTATGTTTTCACGAGTTTTTTCGTGAGTTAATTTGACTTCTTGGAGATTCTTTTCAATCTCAAGCAATTGGTTTGAATAACTACTTACTTCTCTAGCTATTAAGACCTCAACATCGATAAGCTTACATTCAACTTTGTCAATACTTTCAACATAAGCTAATTTATCGCCTCTATCCATCCATTTATGTTCAATAATGGCAAAGATTGTAACTTCATAATATTGTTTGTCTATTAAACAATATTCTACTGCTTCGTCTTGGTAATAGCCTTGACCACAATCAAATAAATCGTAACTATTGTCTAAATACCAACTTTCAATTTCTTTCTTATTTGTAAACTTTTTCATAATTATTCCTGTATTGTAAATTCTAAATTAAGAAGTTCTTCCTAACCGTTATCTTATCTTATCTTATAAATTATGATGATGCCTTTAGGATTATCCATAATCACACGATAGCCTATCGCAAGCTAAAACACTTGTATCAACCTCCTTTCAAAAAAAATGTATTTTACTATATTTTAACTTAAAAGTAAATGTTTATTTAAATTAGTTTCAATATTTTTGTGGCATCTTCCGTCGATCGATATTCCGCCAGCTTCAGAAAAAGCTTTGAGAACTACTTTATAATCGTCGATAATAATACAATCTTCTTCAGCGTATAATGCTTTATCACAACTGTCATGTACATATCTAAAATTAGTGGATAGATCTATAATAGGGAAATGTTTATTCAGCCATACTAATTTTTGTCTAATAATATGATTAGGATTATGTTTACCAACTGAAGTTAAGATAAAATATTCATTCCTAGGATTGGTTTTAATAAAATTTGTTAAATACTTAGCAGTTTCTAGAAATGGCTCAAAATATTCATAATACGATTTATTTTGAGCGCACATCAATGCCATATAGACATTTTGAACTTCTTTATCGAATTTTTTAAATTTATCATACGGGATTCCAGTGAATACTTTTTCAAACGTATCCACCCAATCACATAATACTCCATCCATATCGATGAATATTTTCATATTTACGATAATATTGTCGGATTAAATAGAAACCTAAATCTAGCCCAGAAACTTAAATGTCTTTTTTCAGGTACCATTGGCCAAACATCTTCAGGATTTTTAACAGCTCTTTCTATACCGCCTTTAATCTGATTATCTGTAAGTAAACAGGGCTCCCAGAGCCCTAATTTATTCTGGACATAGATTCTATTATAGATTTTAGTGGCTGTTGGATAAGCCTCTCTATTTCGTACTCTATCTCTTTGATATAATTTTGATTTTGTCATTATGCACTCACTGTTGGTAGTTTACGTCTAACTCTCTTTTGAGCTTTAGAAGCCGCTCGTGATCGTCCTTTATCTGGTCTATATGAAGATCTAGAAGTTTTGATTTTCAGTTTTCTAGCCGCTAATTTACCAGCTGCAGTTCGACCTCTTTTCTTACGGCCTTTCTTAGCTTGGATAGCTGCTTTAACAGAAAGTTTTTCATCGAGAGAAATAAGTTCTTGAATTTCATTTAATTCTAAGAACTCAATTTCGTCTACGTCAGAATTTTCTATTCCTTCTTCTATTAAGATCTCAATAAAAAGATCTACATCACTGTATTGTTCGAAATTTAACATATTTTTACTTGTGTGAAAATATATTTATCTATTAAAAACTTTATTTCCTGCCACTGCTTTAAGATTCTCTACAGCACATTCTAATTCGGTTTGTTTAGCACACTTTTCATCAAATTTAGCATTGCCGTCATAAGCTGCTCTAAATAATTTGTTGGTTTCTTCGGTAGGGATTTCAAATTCGCTTTTCATACGATCTCTAATATCTTTCATGAGATCTTTTTCGCCTTGAATTCGCACTTGGCAATCGACCATTTCTTGAATACAACCAGCTACTTTTTTTAATTGTGCCGGATCTGTTGGTAAATTAAATGACATTGTTTTATTCCTCTTTAATAGTATTGTAAAATTTATTTCTGTTTTTTCGATAAGTAGAAACGCATGCATATTTAAAAATTTCATATAAAAATCGTAAGAATGTTAATGGCCAAATGAAACTCGACCACAACCAAATTTTATATTTCCTATTCCTAAAAGCAATAGGTTCTTCTAATTCTTGTTGTTCTTCATCGCTTAATTCTTCTAGGTTTGGGTACAAAGTCCCATAAGTATGATCTTCTATTTCGGCAAAAGACTCCCACCATCTAAAATGTGCAGGTAGTTTATACCAGATATATCCTAAAACTATATACGAAAGTGATACTAATATGTAATCTATATACATGAATTTCCTCTTAAAAGAGTATTATACTCTGTTTTGCTTATTATGTAAATATTCTTTTAAGAAATTCACGGTTATTTTTGAGAACTTAGAAGACTGATTAACATATGATCCGTATCGATATCGGCTATCATTGTCTTGCTCTTTTAACCAATAGGTGTTAAGCCTTCCATTTTCTTCATGAATACTTTCGTGTTCTTCTATGAATACTTTCCAATCTTGACCTGTAAATGTATCAAATACGTTTATGTCTTTCTTAGCTTTAGATACTGGCTTACGACTTTTAGAACAATAATCTGCCTGCCAAGCCATTATTTTATCTTGTCCAGATGAATTATAAGATCTCCTTCGATAGAATAAAGAATCATTAGCTACTCTTCTACCTTTCTCTGGATATCCAAAGCTTTTATAGCAATATTTAGTTGCCTTAGCTCCATTCTTCCAAAGAAGGCTAATGGTACCTAAAAATATTAAAGGGAATCCTTGATTAGCACATTCATACACCTTGCCTATTTCGAGGTCTGTAGCTTTAATTCTTAGTTTAGTTTTTCTTTTAAGAGACTTAGCGTCTTTTTTATCAGCTTCTTTTAATAGCTCCATATAGCGATTAGGATGAATTAATTCTCTCTTATTATTTACTAATAGCTGAGCCATTATTTCGCCTTTTTCGATATTATACGCATAAGCTAATTCTAAAAAGTTATCTAAGCTTAATTCAAAAGTCTTTTTACATAGAGGGTGCTCTATTAAGATATGATCTCTATTAACACTTTTGCCCCATCCTCGAGAATTATTACCTGCTATTTTAAAGCCAAAAGCCCATTCATTGGTAAACTTGTTTGGATTCTTACTATTATCCGACCAGCCTTCCCAAGAGGTTTGAGAATTCATTTTATTTTTAACCATATACGTTAAATAACATAAATTACTCTTTTCTTTAGTGCCTACAATAAATTCTTTAGGAGCTATCCTAGGATCTATTTCACTCATGAGTAATTCACTATTAACATATAAGCCATTTCATTTTGATCTAATCTAGGATCGTGTGCAGACTTTTTAGGATCACTGCCTATGATCGTAAAGGAATGTAATTTACGAATCGCCTCTAAGATTTCTCGCTCTTCTATATACTTGGCTATGTGTTGCAGCATCTGATCTTTGTTAAAACCATATAAGAAATATGATTTAAAAAGTTCGTGATCATCGGCATGAACAAAATCCACAGATCTTTGAGTTCTAGCTACTAAATGGCCTTCATCATCCTTATCATAAACACCGGTTGGAACTATTGCATTTAAGATAGGGCAATCTTCTTCCAATTCGGTATTTTTAGTTGTTGTTCTTTCTAACACTACTATTCTATCTTCATAGGTCGTGCTTCCTAATCGAGAATTGCCATCACCTAATATATAAATGTTATCATCTACTATTTTAACGATAGATCCTAGACTTAATGTCCAGCACCCATTAGTCATATAAGCAATTCGATTACCGACATTAATTTCTTTACTATTAACATCTTTTAATTGTTTTTTTTCATTCATTATTGAAATACCTTATCTATAATTTCACCAATATACGTAGAATTGATTTTACTCGAATCTACTCCTTTTAAAGCTTGAATTAGCTCATACATATAAGCCATATCTACTCCAGTCAATTGCTCACGGAGAATATGACTATCTGTTAGATCTAATTCGCTAATTTGCCACATTATTTTCAATTGTTGGCCTGCGTTTATACGCCAACCTCTATCTAAGAATTTTTTCATTCTAAATATAGATGCAATAGGATATAATGATCCTTCATATCTTAAAGTTCGACTCATCATTGCTTCCATAGCGGCAGGATCAAAATGTAATAGGTCTTTAGAGTAATCGTAATAGCACTTAGCATGAACAAAATCATAATTATTATGTATCTCATCAGGTTCGCCGTAAAACCTGGTAACTAATTGAACTTTGTTTGATAAAGTAATAGCATTTTGAGACATAAAAACTGGGCGATATCTTCTTCTATCTGTTTTAATGTCTTCTAATAATTCTTCAGTTGCTTCTTCAGTAGGATCTACCGACATACTATTTAAACTTTCAATAAAATCGTCTTGAGATTCTTTATTGCTTGGAGCTTCAAAATATTCATATGTTTCTTGATCTTCTCCAACCACTCCGGCCGATTTAATATAAATGACCACCCGATCTTCTTCTTCGCCTTTAATATTAGGTAAAATTTCTGTTCGAACTATCGGAACCGCAGTATTAGCTCCAACTACATTTCCATTTTTAATTTTGTTATTTTCATTAAAGACATCAACATAATAAACTGCGGTATCAAAAGCCGTTTGCTTGTCTCTAAAATAGATATCAAAATCGTTGACTGGTTCACCTAACAACATTGAACATATTGATCCACCTGTTACAATAGTATTTTTCTCTATTGTAGCTCTTAATAAAGGATCGTCGATAGTTTTGAACCAAGACTTTAATTTCTTTCTTAATTCTCTTCTGATACCCTTTCTATTTCTACCGTATTTAATTTCCACTTTTTTTATCCTCTTCATTAATATATTCGATTTTTTCACATTTAATTTTATCTAGCCAATTTTGTATAAAGACTGGAGTAAAATCTGGATACTTATTAAAAAATGTCAGATCTATAATCAGACATAAGGGCATTATAACACAATATAAGGCTGTGCAAAACGATATAACACAAAATACTATAATAAAAGCCCATATGATAATTATTGCAATTGCAGATTGGAATGAATCATGCCTAAATAAAACTCCTACATCCCAAGTATTAATTATAAAATAATAAGCTACTGTAGATATTAAATAAATTCCTCCTACTATAATAAAAAATATTCTTCTATAGATCATAGATAAATCGCATTTATCGTAAGGAATAAACCAATACATAAATTGACATATTTTATGTATAATAGAGTATTTCTTACTGTTAGTTTTAATTTCCATTATTTCCTCCGTGAGGTAAGTCTGAGGCTCTCATTAACCCAACCGGGGTTTGTACTAATACACCTCTAGCTAGCATATCATCTGAAGAAGTTTCATAAATCGTGCAAGCATGGCTCATTTTATTTTCTTCACATCTAAATGCTACATCTATTTTAATATTATTAGATTCTATCACCGATGGAGGGTTATTCCTCTCATCACAAGTTATATCGAATTGATCTACACCTAAATCAAATAATCCTTTTTTAACCGCATCATAAACCCTATTTCTTGTAGTTTCATCGTTAAATTCACCATTTATAATATTGTCTATGAAGGCTCTGTTAATAATCGGTAATATTTCTTTCAGTTTTTTCATTGTTCGAATCCATTTTTAAATATTGTTGAGGAATTACATACCATTAGCATGTAAAATGTATTATCTCTGCCGAATTCTGATTCTGCCATTGGACAACTTAAGATAAAAGATCCATTGATCTATATGTCGGTATTTCTGAATCCGATGGAAGGAGCATTAACAGAAGGTTCTATGACTTCAGGACAGGTTAGCCAATATTGAGAATAGCCTGAATCATCGCTATATCGAGATTTCCACATTTTACAATTTGGGTAAAATTCTACTTCTCCATCTCTAGCTATCCATAAATGTCCTTCTTCTGGTAACAAATGTCTACAATCTAAAATCATATAAAATGCATCACCGGTTCCAAATATAGAAGTTTCTACCGGACAAGAATAAGTTACTGCTCCATTAATTGATACTAAAGATTGTCCAACCCCAGATCCTAATATAATAGGCTCTTGATAATCTGGACAATCAGTAAACCAATAGATATTTTTCTGTGAAATCAATTCCAGCGTTTGGAATACATAATATATCATTTGGCTTAAGTTCTATATCAGAATCGTGATGGACCACTCGGCCTTTGACTTTTCCTTTACCAGCTAATTTAATTCCAGATTCGGCTAAGATTTTTTTAGATTTTGTACTATGAATCGACCAATCAACTTGAAGCTTTCTTTTAACTGTGAAGCAAAAATCATAATCAGAAGTAATAGCAGCATTCTCATAATTAATATTTTGTTTAACACGTTCACGAATTATATTATACAAATCCTGAGAACTAATTTCACAAGGCATATGAATTAACTATTGGAGCCATACCTGGATTAATAATTTTTAAAGCTTCTAAATTAGATACTTTAATTCCTCGTAGAAACTTATTTGGAGTATCATTAAAAGATACGTTCAAAACAGATTGTTTATTAATATAGAAAGTATCCTTTGTCCAACAATCTTTTTCCCTAACGATCTTCTTTTCATACCAAGCTTCTAAATGTTTAAATTCTTCTATCCATTCATATTCATCTTCATCCCACACGTCTTTAAATTCTAGTCTTACAGACATAGTTTCTGAGTGTTTTAAATTCTCCTTAAGAGCAAAAAAAGTTTCTGTGATCTTCCCAGCTGTCAAAGATTCTACACTTTCTATATTTTGAATATTTTCGTAATATAGCCAACCTGATTGATAAGAATCGTTAGAATATTTAATTCCTTTATCTCCATTTATTTTTAGAGACATAGAATTATAATTACTTTTAATATAAGATCCATTATTAATTTTAATTATTTCTAAATCGTGTTTTCTCATAATTATTCTTCCGTAATAGCGATAAATTCTGACTTCTTAATCTTAATCAAGTCGGAATTAATTTCATAATGTTTCAAATGTACATCTGGGACTTCCATGATCATTTGGCCTTTCATATAACCAATTCTCACTACTTCCCGGACCATTTTTCCACCTTTACTATCACCACTACTCACCATAAACATTTCACCTTTAAGGCCTAGTTTAGATGAGATTTCTAATTGAAAATCCGGGATTTTGTTAATAGCTTCGGTGAGTTCTTTTAATCTAGCATCTAATTTTTTGCCTTCTTTGAAAGTTCTATTAGGATCTATAATAGTTTTTTCAGTCTGAGATCCTTCATCCCAATAATCTCTAGTTTTAGCCCACTTAGGGATATTTTCTTGATCTGTAGGAATATATCCAGTTGCACTCGATCCTAGTGACCATTTGTTTTCAATTAAAGATTCTGCTTGATAATCTTTTAAAAACTTCTTATGTAATTTAGCAAAATTTTCTTCTGGCTCTTTTTTTAAGACTTGAAATCCATCCCAAAGGCCTTTAGAATCTTTCTTATTTAATTTGTAAAACATTATTTTCTCCTATTTTTAAATTTAGTAATTCGGTCTTTAACTTTTTGTATTTTTTCTTTTCGCCATTTTTCTCTAACAGCAGCTTGCCTATCTTTTATCTTTTTAAGGATATAGGCTTTACGAAAATCTTTAATAAAATATATTAGGCTAGATAGCACATATATTCCAAACGGAACCCAAAGCTCCCAAGCCTTTAATGAATATTCACTTTTAACAGTAAATAAAAGTATTGTTAACAAAATAGCTGTATTTAATCTATTCATAATAAGCTTCTTTTATAATGGTAAGCAATTATTAATTGCATTTTATCTTTTTCTAGATCTTCTTGTTGTACATAGAAAATATTAGTTTTGGTATCTCGGGAATATTGTATTCTCAAGACGTTGCCTATAAAATCTGCATTATCCGCTTTTAAAATTTTATATTTAGGCCCGACTAATTGTTGAACTTTTTTAATCATGTAATCCTCTGACTAAGACAGTAGAACCATCTTTTAATGAACTTGGGTTGAACGCTTCATAAACATATTTAAGATCTATGTCTTTACAAATATATTCTATTGGGAATTTCTTAATAAACCATTTAGGCATTTTATCTTGTTTAAAATGATTCCACCAGTCTTTAGGGTATTTAAAGCTAGGAGTTGGAATAGTTTCACAAGAAAATAGCGTAGTTAATTCTAAAGTAATAGTGCCTACTAAATCATTCACTAGAACTTCTAAATTAAATCTTTTATCTTTTAAAGCTACTTCACTTAATTCTTGCCTAACTTTAAGTTGTATGGTTTCTAATTGATCACTCACGTTAGAGTAACTTCAACTTTCTTATTAAGAACTGAAGCAATTTTTTGCATAGTTTCTAACGTAAAATTAGAGTCTTTTTTTAATAGTTTAGATATATAGCTGGCGCTAACCCCAAGAAGTCTCACTAAATCTTTGTTTTTTAGATTTTTTTCTTTCATAATCTGTAAAATAGATTCTCTGAAAGCTATATTTAAATCCACATCATCTGTTTGTGATATAACCATAATATTCCTCTTATTTAAATCATTGAATTGATTATATCCCCATTTGAACGTAAATGTAAACAACTTTTTTGATATTCGACCTAAATAAATAATTAAAAGATAATATTCTATGGCTAAAAATAATTTAAGTAAATTTTTCAGAACAAGGTTTAAAGACACAGATTTAAATTTAAATCTTAATCCTTTGACTCTAGATTTTGCTAATCTTAGTCATTTAGATAGTGTTAAGAAGCGTGTTAAGACTTTAGTTCAAACAAAACTATATGATCGACCATATCAGCCAGCTTTAGGCTCCCAGGTTGAAGGTATGCTATTTGAATTTGGATCTTTTACAACTCTTAAACTTATACAAGAAATGATTGTAGACTTGATTTTAGAATTCGAACCTGCTATTGATTCAGTATCGGTTAGTGTTACAGAAATGATTCCAGGGCCGGGAATGAGAATTTTTGTCCAGTTCAGAGTAATAGAGATCCAGCAAGAAGCCACTTTAGAAATTATACATAATCGAGTACGATAAGAGGATTTAATGACTCAAGAAAATAAATTTACAGAATTAGATTTTTTTGCTATTAAGCAAAAACTAATTAACAATTTCCAAGCACAAACAGAATTCCAAGATGTTAATTTCTTAGGGAGTACGGCTAATATTATAGTTGATACTTGTGCATACGCTATCCATCAAATGGCTTTCCATGCGAATTTCGCTATATCAGAAACATTTTTAGATTCAGTCCAAAAAAGAGCTAATGCTTTAAGTAGAGCAAAAGAATTAGGGTATCCAATGGCAACAGTTTCTTCTTCAGTTATGAGAGTTGTAGTAGAAGTTTCTAATTTATTGCCTGCAGATCCTGATATCTTACTCCCAAAATTCGAAAACTTTAACGCTAAATCAACAGATTCTTCTGGCAAGTCTATTGCATTTGTCAATACCGAAGCCATTACGCTTGTTAAAGAAACTAATGAATTAGGAGAATTTATAGATGAAACTAAAAGAAAAGCTATATTTGATATTTGGCAAGGTAGACAAACTTCTAGGACTTTCTCTTTTGATGCTACTCAAGAATTTGGTAAATATTCTTTATTAGATGATAATATTGATGGTAAAACTGTTCAAGTATCGGTTGATGGAGCTGAATGGAATGTATATGATGGAATTAATTCTATTGACCCTGATTCAAATATTTTTTATATTCAAGAAAATGCGTTAGGTAATATCGAAATCTGGTTTGGTGATGGAATCTTAAGTAAGAAACCTATTAATGGAGCTGAAATTATTGTAGACTATCTAATTTCAATTGGAGAAGACGGCAACGATGTTGCTACAATATCATACCCAGTTAAAAGTTCTGATTCAGATTGGGAAGTTTCTATTACTGAAATTTCTCAAGGTGGAGCTCCGGAACATACCACGCACAGAATTGCAACGACGGCTCCTATAGTTTTTGCAGCTCAAAAAAGAGCCGTTACTAAAACTGATTATGAAGGTTTATTAAAAGCTGAATTCTCTTGGATCGAAACTTTAGCCGTATGGGGAGGAGAAGATAACGATCCACCTATTTATGGAAGAGTATTTGTGTCTATCAAACCTAAAGGATCCGAATTTTTATCATCTTCTTTAGCTCAACAAGTAGAAGATAGAGTTTTAAACAAATATAACGTTCTAGGCATTCCAGCTGAAATCACCGAACCAGATTATGTCTATATCGATTTGTCATCAGAAGTGTTCTGGGATCCTAGCTTAACGAGAGAAGATGCATCAACTTTATTAAACACTTTTGTTTTAACAGATATTGATACATTTTTTATAAACAATGTCACTGAATTTAATAAGAAAATGAAGTATAGTAAGCTTGTGGCCGCCATTGATGATTCTCATAATGCTATTTCTCATAATATTACAACATTGAATTTATCTAAGAAATTTAAACCTATTCCATTTTCGAATTTAACTACTGAATATAATTTTAGAAATCCAATTCAAAGTGGAACTTTTACATCTAATCCTATTTCTATCATTGGAGGATCTACTATCACTCTTAAAGATAATGGAAATGGATCTATAGATGAATATTTAGGAAATAACGTTAGATCTTTTGGAATTGGTACCATTAATTATAAAACAGGAAGTATTGTATTATCTAACTATAAATTTGAAGTGGAAAATAGTACAGAAGTGATTTTTAATGCAAAACCGGCCAATCAAGATATTGAAATTAAAAACAATGCTTTATTAGTATTAGGAACTAAAACAGCTACAATGTCAAGAGTTTAAATAATGGCTAATACTAACCAATCTTCATTATCGTTATTTGTTGATAGAGCAATCCCAGAATTTATTCGTAGGGATCATCCCAGATTTCATAAATTTGTTGAGACTTTTTTTGAATTTGCAGAAAGACAATATGACTTAACATTGCCGGTCGATCAACAATTTGATCCAAGTCCGTATTGGCTGGTGCAAAACATTCTTAAAAACAACGATATTGATGAAGCTTATGAATTATATCTTAAGCATATTAATGGAGAATTAGGTCACAATTGGCCGATGGCTTCAGAAAACATTTTCGTCACAGAATATGATCAAGCTAGGCATAGACAAATTCTTAAAATTATGGTAGATTTTTATCGAACTAAAGGAACTCCAGATAGTTTTAGTTATTTCTTTAGAGCCATTTTTGATAAGTACTTTGATTTTTATTTACCTAAACAAGATATGCTTAGAGTATCAGATGGTAAATGGGATGAGCCGTATTTAATTAGATTAGATAAAATCTCAGGGCCATTCATAGATGAATATGCAGAATATACATCTTTAACTAATGCTAAAGTTGTTGGGGCTATTTCTGGCGCTGTTGGAACAATTCAACAAGTTTATACAGAAAACGTATTTGCTAAAAAATATACGCCTTTTGATAATGAATATGGAAAAGTTTTTGATATCAATGATCAAATTTATTCGACTACTGTATATAAAGTCGGGTTAACCACTACATTATTTAATTTATTGCAAGATGTTACTGGCCTAGTCGATTCAGATATACAAGTTAAAGTTAACGGGTTTCTTGTTCAACCGGCAGATTATGTAGTTTCGATTATAGGTAGTGCTGGTTCGGTTACTTTAAATGCTCCTGCAGTTGATAATGATTATGTTGTTATTTCTTCATTAAAATCAACTCAGCATAATTGGATCAGAATTAGTAATTTAGATGGGTTCTTTAAAGAAGGAGAATTATTACACATTTTCCCAGAACAAGAAGATAATTCTTATAGCTCTACTTTTATTGCAGATTTTTCTATTAAACAACAATCGTATGATGTGGAAGCAGATACAATTTATTTGATCGAACCCGACGATGTAGGAATTAATAGACCTCCAGGCGAATGGTTAAATGAAGATGGGTGGATTTCATCTAGAAAGAAAATACAAGATTCTTATTATTACCAAGATTATTCTTATGAAGTTAGAACAGATCTATCTTTAGTAGATTTCGGCGAAGATTTAGATAATTTATTACACCCAGCAGGTTTTTTAAGATTTAACAGATTTACAGAAGAAATGGCTCAAGTTATAGATTTCCCTGGAACTCTAGATCTAGAAGCTCAATGTATGTTAGTACATATAGAAGATGATGCTACATTTACTACAGATTTTTCTATTGAAGATGAGAAATGGTTAATTGAAAATGCCCAAGTTAGGTATGGTGGTTTAGATTGGGATACTTTAGATCGTTATAAAACTCGTCATTACAATACTTACCTATCTTCAATTTATCATGAAGAAAGAACTAGTGGTAGTTTAAACCCTTTAAAGCCTTTAGATTTTAGAATTAATAGTGCTAACAATCATAATTTAGTTTGGGTCGATGATGTTTTTATCCCTACAAGATATATTGATGAAGACACTAATTATTTTAACTTTCATGGTCAATTTTTAGATTTCTTTAAGCCTACTACAGGTTTAGCTTACATATATACTTTTGATGGTAAAAGAACCACATATAACGAATACGGAACTATGATTGGAAATTACAATGCTGGTGTCGATTATCTATATACCTTAAGTCAATTTGTTGGACCTACGGTAGACGAACAAGACTTCTTGGTATTTGTAGATGGTGTAAAACTGCTAGCAAATGGAGTACCATATAATGCTAATGATACAGAAATAGTAATAGCAGATGTTGCTTCATATGGAACTAATGCGGATGTTACTATATGTGTATTTAAAAAAGATGAATTAAAACACCATATCGAATCTGGAGCAATAGTCGGATCTACACTTATAACGTTACCCGGTTCTCACTTACCAACAAGAAATAAAGAATATTTGATTTTTAATAATGGTACGGTAGTTGCAGAAAATAAATACGAGATTGATGGAAATGATATTATTTTCTATCAATCTTTTAATGATACAGAATTTATAGAAATTTATGCATTTTAAGATGTATAAATAATACATTAAGAGGAAATTAAATGAATATTAAACAATTTGACGAATTCTTGGACACCTTAGATGGTTCTCCAGATACAGAAGTAGTAGAGGAAAAAGTGGCATTATTCAAAAAAGTACCACCGCCGAAAAGTATCAAAAGTTTAGATAACCAGGATTTAATGAAAATGCTTGGCATCCCTTCAACCGCTTATACTCACCAATCTAAATGGTTATCCTTTGATAAAGCTAAAGGTAATCATTTATTTAAATTAATGACTGGTTATGACCGCAAGAAAATGATGGTTATTTCCACGGTGTTTGTCCATCTTAATCAATTTGGAGGAATTAGTGTACTAGAAACAGGCTCGCAAAATTTTCCTCACGAAGCCGGTGAAAGAAACAACCCGGCAGTCAAATTTTACAAATCAGTTAAAAGCCAATTATAAGAGACAATAAATGACAGCGATATTTAGAAATGAAACAAGAGGATCTACTGCAAGAGGCTATGTAGATCAATACCAACAAGACACAAATTCTTTTATCTCAAATAGATTGTATTGCGCTATTGCCGATACTCGTTTATTAGATTTATCTGGAGATGTTTTAGATGTAGATGATTATTCTGCTTCTCACTTACCCGGAAATGATGAATTATCTTTTTGGCATGATCCAGTTACCGGTGTGGCTGGAGCAGAAATCATCGGCATACAAAAAGTCGATGAAAATGGAATAGCCCTAGTAGTGCCTAGAGATACAAACAATTGGGCCAATGCTGTTGCATATACCATTGGGGATTATGTCGTAGCAGAAAACGGTACTGGCCAAATAGACTTATTCCTATGTGTTTCAGCTGGAACTTCTACTACTCAACCAGAATATACCGCTGGCTTAACTACGGATACCATTTATTTCGACGATACAACAGATAGTATTATAGCTGATGGAGGATCCTTAAAATGGAAATACCTATTCAGATTACCTTCTGTAATGAAAGACACTTTATCGGACGATGAATGGGTGCCGGTCCCGTATAAAGGATCTATTGCGGTAGATTCGGGTAATGGTGACGTAGATAACTCTAGAAGTGATGCTGCTACGATTTTAAATGCACACCATGTATTACAGAAGATTGTTTTATTATCAGATGCAGGCGGTGTTAATTTACCAAATTCAGGATCTTATAATAGAATAGCTTTTATCAAGAATCCCGTGCTAGCCGATGGAGTTACATTTGCAACTGCTACAAGTTATTTAGCTCCATTGCTATCAAATGATGGAGCTAATCCATATCCCTCTGGTGAAATGGTTTATCTATCGCATAGAGGACCTATTACCCGCCAACCAAATCAAACAGAAGATGTTAAAATTGTTTTAGCACTATAATTAGGAAAAATATGAACATTCAAAATTTTACAGAGTTCTTAGAAACTCTAAATAATCAAGGTGAAACTATCTTAGAAGGAGAAATGGTTAATAAAGCATTAAACGCTAAATTATCTGTTTTATATTCGTGTATAAACAATATCGATGCTTTGCAAAGAGCGATGGGAGAAGATTTTTCTAAAGCTTTAGATGAAGCAAGATCTCACGTTCATATGGCTCTTGATAAATTCGAAACTATTATCAGTGATTACAGAACTTTATCTGGAGATTCCTCTCAAGGGCCTGAAACAGCGGTGAGCTCAAATGGATATTAAAGATTTTGAAGAGTTCGCAGAAGCTCTTAATAAAGAACCTTTAACTGAAGGTAAAATTACTCAGGCTCAAGCAACAGCTGCTACTAAAAAGATTCTTAAAAGTATGGCTAAAATCCAAAAAGAATTAAAAACTTATATTAGTTTAGGTAGTAAAGATGGAGCTGCTGATGCTTTTATGGGAGCCGAATTTGGACAAATTGAAGATCATTTAATTAAAATGATTAATATGTTAGATATCTAAATCTTTTGAGACCTCTTAAGAGGCCTCAGTTTCAAATCGCCATTTATTAATTTAGTTCCAATATAGCCAGCTGATACGCATATCAAAAATACAAGGCCTTCAAAAACTAAAAATTCTATTGACATTACTTTCATTAAAATTTTCCTAAGTATTGATTAATCCATCGATTGCACAATCGCATTAACGGTTGACAATATTTATGATCAAGATTTACAAGTCGAGAAATTTCAATTATTAAATCATATTTTTCTTTAAGGAATGTTTTAGCGAATTCTGGCTTGTTTACTAATATATCCCCCGGCTGTTGTGTAATGCATCTGCTACTTTAATTAACCAATTCCCAATATGGCCGTTGCAATAGTGTTTACGGTCCATTTTCTTTCGTAATGCTCGACTTAAACCTTTAATAGCAGCCAACTGTGTAATAGAAGAAGAATAAAAAACTAATGTGCAAATGTTGTGATTATATTCTCTAGCAATAAAATTTAAAGTCATATTGGTATCTTCAGGACAGTCATGTAAAACCGCTGCAGATAAAATATCCTCGTCTATAATTCCTACTCCAACTAATATATCTTTAACTGCAATAGGATGCGTAATATATTCATCGCCAGAATATTTTCTAATTTGGCCTTGATGAAAACCGGTGGCTTGTTTAATAGCTTTATCTAATAATTTCATATGATCTCCTGATTATTTAAATTCATTCTAACATGTTTTAACCCTTACGTATATAAATAAATTTTAATAGTAAAAACTAAATGGCAGAAAATATAGCTTTTCGTAAGAACGATAGATTAAAACAAGTCGGTGCAAAAATCGCTTGGAACGATCATCGATTGGCCGAATATGAAAAATGTGCCAACGACCCAATTTATTTTATTGAAAATTATTTTAAAATTCAAGATGTTGATGTCGGCTTAATTCCTTTAATCTTATATGATTTTCAAAAAGAATTTTTATTATGCATTCATAACAATCGATTTGTTTCTGCCCGGATGGCTAGACAAATGGGCAAATCTACTGTTGTTGCCGCTTATATATGTTGGTACATCATTTTTGATACAGATAGAAAGGTTGGTATTATTTCTAAAGATAAAGGTGGATCTAAAGATGTATTAGAAAGAGTTAAAATGGGTTACGAATATTTACCTCTTTGGTTGCAACAAGGAATTATCAAATGGGACGTAGAATCTATTAAATTAGAAAATAGAAGCACTGTTTTAGCTGCGGCTACAACTTCATCTTCTATTCGCGGTAAATCATTATCATTATGTTATATTGATGAGGTTGCTTTTATCGAGAATAATACATGGGCTCCATTCTATAAATCTACTTATCCAGTAATTTCTTCTGGAGATCACTCTAAAGTTGTTATGACATCTACACCAGATGGAATGAATCACTTCTATTATATTCATACTGCTGCAATGAGATCAGAAGAGGAAGGTGGCTCCGAATTTGTAGCAATTGATGTGCCTTGGGATAAGCATCCTAAACGTGACCAAAAATGGAAAGAACTAACTATTCGAAATACTGATGAAGAATCGTTTAGACAAGAATTTGAAATTGAATTTGTAGGATCTTCAAAAACTTTGATCAAACCTTTAGCTCTACAACATTTAAGATCTATTAGGCCGATTGTAGAATTTCCATCTTTAAAAGTATTTACAAATCCAATTAAAGGTCATTCTTATTTAGTGACTGTAGATGTAAGTAGAGGACTTAAGAAAGATTTCTCTGTTTTCACTATTATAGATATTACAGATCCTGATAAGCATTATGAAGTGGCTACTTATCGAAATAATGAAATTAATCACTACGCATTTCCTGACGTTATCGTAGATTATGCTATGCAATATAATGAGGCTGAAATTTTAGTTGAATTAAATGATTTAGGAGAAGCAGTAGCAGAATTAATTTACAATCAACATGATTACGAAAACTTAGTTGTGACCCAAGTTGGTAAACAACAGCCAAGATTAGGCGTTATGGTTTCTAAAACTACTAAGACAAAAGGTTGCCAAACTTTAAAATCTCTTATAGAGAGTCAATGTCTCCAGATAAATAATGCAGAGACTATTGGTGAATTGAACACTTTTGTAGAAAAAGGCGTTACGTTTCAAGCAGAAGAAGGATTCCATGACGATATTGTTATGTCATTGGTAAATTATGCTTGGTATATAGATTCGCCATTTTTTCAGCCTGACTATGATTACAATATCTCAAAAGAATTGTCAGAGCATAATAAGAATTATACAGAAAATGATCTAGATGTTCCTTTAGTACTGATAGATGATGGTTTGGATGATGCTCCTGAATATGGAGCCCTTTCTTCTACCGCTATGGCCGGATTTAGATCGTGATATTTATCTCGCAAATCAGAAAAATCAACATATATAAATAATTAAAGGTTTATTAATTAAAATAATGGAGGTGGCATATGCCATTTTATATAAGTCCGTCAGTTAATGTCTTAGAAGCCACATTTGTAAATGTAATTCCAGCAGTACCTACTCAAATTGGTGCTATTGTTGGTAATTTCAATTGGGGACCGGTTAACGACGATGTTTTATTAAGTTCTGTTACGGAACTTCAAAAAGTATTTGGAGTAGTAAGTGACGCAAATGCTAAAGATTGGTGGGTAACTGCTAATTACATGGATTACTCGAAATCCGTTCGAACTGCTCGAGCAATTAACGATGATTATAAAGAAGCTGAATTAGAAATCGCTACCATTAATGTAGTCGACCTAAGCGGAAGTCATATTCCAGGTTCAGGTTCTGGAAGAACTAACGCTGATTACACAGTTTATAACATTACACAAGGTACTACAATAGCTGGAACTCTGTTCACATTAAATGCTACTGATCTAACCGTGACTGCCCCAAGTGGAGAAATTGCTGTTAATGATATTGTTATCGTTCAATTTGAATTGAATGGAGAAGCTTTCGCTTTTAATGCAAGAGATGTCGCATCGCCAGTTTGGGATATTGTTAAACAAATTCAAAATACTGCTCACTTCAGTCAATTAGAACCAACATTAAATGCAGATAATCGCAGAACTTTAGCGAAAGTTTTTGCTAAATATCCCGGTAAATTCGGTAATAGAATTAAAATTGCATATAGAGATGGTAAAGATCATGGCGCAGATACTTGGGATGCCTGGACTTATTCTAATCAATTTGATTTCCAACCAACTCAATCCGCAGACAGAGACGAATTTGCTGTAGTTGTATTAGTTGATAATGTATTAGTTGAGAAGTTCTTAGTTGATGCCGTCTTCGGTCGTAAAGATGGCGATTCTCAAGATAATTTCTACATTAATGTTATTAATAACAATTCAAGTTACATTTTGGCTACTACTAATATCGGCGATGATTTTACATCAGGATCTGGTGACTTATTTAGTTCAGAAGCATTTACTGCTACTGGAACTTCTGCCGCCGCTGTTGATACTGGCTGGTTTGATATTAAAGATTCAGATGGTAACAATGTAATTGATGCGGCTAATTTTGCAGATTATTCTAACGTTAGAGCTTATGTAGATGGAATCGAATTTACCGAAGCTAATTTCCCAGGTGCAAGTGTTGCATTCCAAAATGATGTAGGTGATGAAATTCAAGTTGAATTATCTGCTACTGGAGCGTTCTCAGGTACAGAATCTATTGTTGTAGTGGTTCAAAATGATACTATGGTCGGTCAAGCGCTA
Source organism: Candidatus Izemoplasma sp. (assembly GCA_045046715.1). GTDB lineage: Bacteria > Bacillota_I > Bacilli_A > Izemoplasmatales > Izemoplasmataceae > JASFZA01. The sequence goes on along the minus strand of JASFZA010000007.1, from coordinate 101,502 downwards.
TTATTAAAAAGCGGTTCTGACGGTGATGCAGCAGCTTCTGGTGATTATATTACAGTTTGGAATGATCGATTTACTAATGCAGAAGGTGTAGATATTAACTACCCAATGCAAGGTGGAACATCAGATCTAGTTGGTAGGCATATTTTAGAAAATGTCGCTGGATACAGAAAAGATTGCATTGGTACAGTTTCTCCACAACAATCAACTGTTGTAAATGTTCCGGATCCTGTGGGTAATGTTGTTGATTGGCGTAGAGCCCGTAATCAATTTGTGACTAATCACATGAATGTTTCTACTTCATACGGTGTTGCAGATTCTAATTACAAATATCAATATGATCCTTACATGGAAAAATACAGATGGTTACCTCTAAATGGAGATATCGCTGGCTTAATGGCTAGAACTTCATTAACAAAGGATCCATGGTGGAGCCCAGGTGGATACAACCGTGGTCAAATCAAGAATGTTGTTAAATTAGCATACAATCCTGATAGAACTGATAGAGATGAATTGTACATCAATAACTTAAATCCTATTATCACCGAAGCCGGTGAAGGCACTTTAATGTTAGGCGACAAAACTTTACTATCGCGTCCAGGTCCTTTCGATAGAATCAATATCCGAAACTTGTTTATTGTTTTAGAGAAAGCTATTGCTAATATGGCTAAATATGAGTTATTCGAGTTTAACGATCGTGTAACAAGGCAAAAGTTTGTACAAGCAGTTGTACCATATTTAAGAGATATTCAAGGTCGTAGAGGTATCCAAGAAGATAGCCCAATTAATGGACCAGGTTTTAATGTTCTTGCAAATGAACAATTGAACACTGCTACAGTAATTGATAATAAAGAATTCAAAGCTAATATCATGATTAAGCCTCAACATGCTATTAACTTTATAGAATTAACATTCACAGCAGTCGGAACTGGAGTTTCTTTTGAAGAAGTTGTTAGTTCTGTTACAGCATAAGGAGAATAAAAAATGCCTATAAATATTCAAGCTTTTAAAGGTTCTTTTAATGATTTACATAGAGCTAACAAATTTGAAGTTCTGATTCCTGGAGTTACAGGATCAGAGTTTCATTGTAAGGCAGCTCAAATCCCATCGGAAACAATGGGAGTCATTAATGTACCTTTTAATGGTCGTCAGACCAAAATAGCCGGAGATAGAACTTATGAGCCTTGGACTGTAACATTTATGTTGACAGATGATCTTCAAGCTCGTGCTGATTTATATGATTGGCTAAGATCTATTAATGATGCAGAATCTAATGTAAGTGGTCCGCCATCTTCATATAGAAGAGATATCACCGTTACAGCCTTAAATCAAAGTGGAGCCCCAGCTGGTAAAGTCTGGAATCTAGTAGATGGATGGCCGAGTAATGTTTCGGCAATCGAACTAAGTTTTGATTCGCAAGACACAATTTCAGAGTTACCTGTAACTTTTGAATTTGATCACATGACTTAATGTAATTTGATTTAAAGAGTAGGCCTTAAAATCTACTCTTTAATCAAGATAAATAATAATTAAACAAGAACAATATAAATGAAAGTTAAAGGTTTTGAATTATCAGATAAAAAAGAAAAGCCGATAGATCCGGAGATCGGACAGGTTTCTCAGGAACTTGCTCATGAAGTTGAAGAAGATAATGGATACAATATTCAATATGATTCTCACGGAAGTTCATTTCATTATATTTACAAAAATCAAAGCGAGCTTATATCTAAATACAGATCTTTAGATATGGCGCACTATGTCTCTGATGCGATAGATGATATTGTTGATGATGCGATAGTTTTAGACGAGCAAGGATTTAGTGCAGACGTTAAAATTGACATAGATAAAACCCAATTCTCGGATAATATTAAAAAACTAATTACTGACGAATGGGAATATTTTACTTCTTCTATTTATGATATAGATGCAAGATTAGAAGAAGATTTTCGCAACTGGTATATCGATGGTCAAACATCATGTTATTTAATCCCAGGAGCGAAAGGTGAAGGTTTAAAAGAAATGCGTAAAGTAGATCCGCTATATTTAAACAAAATTGTTAAAAAGAAAAGATTAGGTAAAGGTAAGATTTCTCTAAAAGAAATGTGGATATACGACATTAGAGAAAAATTAATGAGGTTACAGAATAGTAACGCTACAGATAAAATCGATTCTTTACATTATCAAACTGCTTCTACCTTTGAAGAAAATATATCTAGTATGGAAGGTAGATTAGAAATAGAGCCAGACGCAATTGCTCACGCTAATTCTGGATTAAGAGATCAACATGGATTTATCTTATCTTATTTACATAGAGCTATTAAACCGTATAACGATTTAAAGAATTTTGAAAATTCAATCTTAATTTATATTATTGCTAGAGCCCCTCAAAGAAGAATATTCTATATAGATGTTGGCTTGAATAAAGGTAAGAAAGCAGAAAAATATGTTAAAGATTTAATTAAACAGCATCGTAACAAAATGGTTTACGACGAAAACACTGGAGCTTTAAACGAATCACATAACATCAGAAGTATGTTAGAAGATTATTGGTTACCGAGACAAGCTGGAAGTAGAGGAACAGATGTTCAAACTTTAGATGGTGGTGGATCATTAGCTGATATAGAAGATTTAAAATATTACCAAGATCTTTTATATAAAGCATTAAAAAGCCCTAAGTCTAGACGCATGGATGATCCCCAAATGCTAATGATTGGTAAAGAAAGTGAAACTTCTAGAGATGAAATGAAGCGCGCTAAATTTATTAAAAGATTAGTTCGTAAATTCTCAACTATGTTAGTGCATGGATTTGCTACTCATTTAGTTTTAAAGAATATCATTACCGAAGAAGAAGGAGTTGAAAACAGGAACCAATTTAACATTGTTTATGCAAATGATAATCATTTTGTAGAAATTAAAAACAATGAAATGCTTTTAGGTAGAATTGAAGTATTAGATGCCGCCAACGATCATATCGGCACTTACTTTACCCGAGAAGAAATCATGAGAGATGTACTTCAATTAAACGAAGAAGAAATTAAAGAAAAAATTAAGAACATCGAAGAATTTAATAAACTTAATAAAGACCCCGACGAGGAGAACGAAGAATGAAAGAATCATTAACTAAATTTGAAGCTCAAACCAAAGCTGAATTAGATTCACTGGCTAAGTCTCAAATGCAAGAAATGTTTGAAAAAATGAAAAAAGATAAGTCTGACGATAAATCTGATGATAAGTCTGATAAAAAAGACGATAAGAAAAAGAAAGAAAATCCCTTTGCCAAGAAAGGCAAAGATGATGGAGATTCTAAGGAGAAATAAATGATTTTAGATCTTGTTAAAGAATATACAGAAAACACCGAAACAATAACAGAAGATTTTAATGGTAAGAAACGTTATTATATTGAAGGTGTATTTCTACAAGCAGATATCAAAAACAAAAATGGCCGAATATATCCTAGCCAAGTAATGGAATCTGCAGTTGATAAATATGTTATAGAACATATCAATACAGGTAGAGCCTTAGGTGAGTTGAATCATCCTTTTCCAGCTCGCCCGGATATTGATTATGAAAAGACTTGCATTAAGATTGAAAGCCTGAATCGAGAAGGCTCAGATTGGATTGGTAAAGCTTTAGTTACTAACTCTCCTAAAGGAGCCATTGTTGAAGGTTTATTAGGTGATGGTGTAACAATGGCGGTAAGTTCAAGAGCACTAGCTCGTTCTAAACAGGAAAATGGCGCTTTTGTCATTCAGCCTGGAATGCACATTTGCACACCAGCAGATGTAGTTTATGATCCATCCGCTCCTAAAGCTTTCGTAGAAGGTATTATGGAAAATAGTCGTTGGATTATGAAAGATGGTTTATTTATAGAAAGTAGTTTAGAAATGGCTCGTGAAATTATCAATAAAACTAAATCTAAAGATCTTCCGCTAGCGTATGAACAATTGTTTAATATATTGGTTCATAAATAGAAAAATACGGATTAATAAATAATATATTAAATTGTATTAATATTAATAAGAAACAGCACTAATGCTGAAACTTAAATTATAAAGGTGTAAATAAATGTTAGAGTTAAATATCAAAGACTTTAATTTCAAATTGACAGAAGAGCAGCAAGGTAAGCTGGTTGGAGTGGAAATGACTACGGAGCAAAAAGGTACAGTTGTAACTTTATTTGAATGCGCCGTTAATAAAAGTATTTCTACTTATGTCGAAAAAGTTAACGAGCAAATGCAAGCTCTTGTTGATGCAGAAGTTAAAGAAGTTCAAGAAAATTTAAGACTTAAAATGAAAGATTACTTGAAGTATGCAGTTGAAAGTTGGGCAGAAGAGAATGCCGAAGCAATCAAAGCGACTATGCAAGCTAAATTAGATTCAGATTGCGTCAATAAAATTAAAGCTGCTTTTACAGAATCTTATGTATCTGTCCCAGAAGACAAGAAAGATATGTTAAATGATTTGACAGAAGAAGTTGAAAAAGCCGAACTGGCTCGAGACAATATGTTCGAAGAAGCTAGAGAAGTTAAAGCAGAATTATTCAAGTTACAGAAAATACGCGTAGTTGAGAAGTTAACTAGTGAAATGGCTGAAACTGAAAAAGAAAGTATCCAATTAACTCTTGAACATGTTCAAGCAAGTGATATTGAAGATTTTACTAAACAAGCAGGCCTAGTGGTTAAAGCTAAAACGGTAAAACAAGAAAAAGTTGTTCCTAAAGCTGATGATAAAGATGGAAAAACTCCAGCTGTCACAACTGAAAGTAATGATGAAAAGAAAGAAGTAAGCAAAAACATAGCCAGCCAATTTGGCTTATAAGCAACATTCTATTAAATTTAAACTAAGGTAATAAAAAAATGGCAAAAGAAATTATAGTTACAGAAGCTATCGCTTTAAAATGGGAAGGTGTTGTTAATACTAGCAAACTTCCTGCTTTGAATGAAGACCAATCAATGGTTATGACACAGCTTTTAGAAAACACAACTCAAGAGTTAGGAATTGACATCACTGAAGAATCTACTTCTTTAACTGATGGTTCTATCCCTGACACCCCTGCCGATGGTACTGGATTAAATCCTTTACTTATTGGTGTTCTACGTAGAGCAATGCCTACATTAATGGGTAACCATTGGTTAGGTGTACATGCGCTTTCAGGTCCTAATGGAGTGATCATCGCATCTCACGTAAGAAAAATTACAGTACCTAATGATGGTACGGCTAAAACTTCAGAAGAAGTTTGGAAAGATGCGCGCCCAGACGTAAATCACTCAGGCGATGGTGCCGGTAATGGTATGAGCTCTGAAACTGGTGAAACGCTAGGAACAGAAGCTGCTACTGACGGTACAGCTGGTGGTAAAGTTTACCAAACTAACCCATGGCAAGAAATGGCTTTCGATTTAACAACATTAAATGTTGGTGTTAAAACAAGAGCTTTAAAATCGTACCTAACTAACGAAGTAATCGACGATATGCAGAAGCTTTACGGTATTAATGCTGTAACAAAACTTCAAGGTATCTTACGCGGTCAATTAACTGCTGAAATCGATTATGAATTATTTAATTGGGTTCAAACTCAAGCCAAAGTTGGTGCTCAAACTGGTACAGCTGTAGCAGGCACATATAACTTTGCAACTGATCCAAATGGTCGTTGGGAAAATGAAGATTATAGATCGTTTGTAAACTTTATGGATCGTGAAGCTAACATCGTCGGTAAAGAAACTCGTTTCGGAAGAGCTAACGTAATCATCACGTCCCCTAACATGGCTAATGCATTAGAAAATGTAGCTAAGTTTGAGGCTGATGCAACAATCCCAAGTTCACTACAAACTGGTAACTGGGTTGGTATGAGCTTTATGGGTACATTCATGAACAAATATAGAGTGTTTACCGATCCATATGCATCTTCAGACTTTATGACTCTTATCTTCAAAGGATCTACTCCTGAAGAAGCTGGTGGTTATTACTGTCCTTACGTTCCTTTCAGATTCTACGAAGCTAAAGGTGAAGAAGATTTTAATCCTCGTATCGGTATCAAAACGCGTTATGGTTTAATTCATAACCCGTATGCTTCTGGTAATCCTGGTGAAAATCCATACTTCAGAACATTCAACATCACTAACTTATAAATTCTAAGTTAAGAATGTAACTAATTAGGGTTATAGACATTAGTTTATAACCCTTTTTTACTTTAACAGGAGACACAATGTTTAACACAGTAACACACAATGGAGTTCAAATCGTTAGTGCGCCAACAGGATCATTCGATTATGAATTCACCAACCCTACAGATGCAGATATAATGTTCATGACTTCATGTGGCAGTATTTTTAATAATTCTGCTACAGTAGTAGGCATTTCTGCAATCTATTTTAGAAAAATAGGTAGCATATCACAAACTTGGTATGAAATGCCGTTAGCTTTAGCTAGTTTTCCTTTATACACAACAGACTTAGAAAAGAATTACACTACATTTGATTTCTCTGGTGGATTTGAATATAAAGTAACTATTGAAGAAGAAGGTGAAGGCATAGGTTATGATTTAGAACTTGAAACTTACAGAATAGGAGATTTCAGATGAGCGTAGCATCACTAAAAAGCAATGGGATTCTAGTCCCCGGGAATGCATTAATATGTGCATTTCCAAATCATAAACAGCACGTATTCTTTGGAGTAGGTTGGAAACAACAAACTGCAGGACCTCATTCTGGAACTATCGGTATTATAGCTTCTAGCAGAGATGATTCAAATTCGCCATGGAAACATTTAAATCCAACTGGTAGTGGTTATGATGTAATAGCTAATATTCTTTTAGTTCAAACGCCATCTTTTACCGCCAACGAAGATGCTAAAATCATGTCAGCTTTTACTACAGATTATGAAGATCGAAGATATTTAAAAGGCCATGAATACAAATTTGAAATCTATTCAGATTCTGTAGAACCTATAGATTTTGAATTAGATGTATTTTATACAAACACTTTCCCGAGCCCATTAGCGGTTGATGACGGAAAGGGAGGAGGTAAGTAATGATTAATTCAATTAAATTTAACGGGATCACTCTATCAGGTTTAACGCATAAAATTAAAATTCCAGCTGGCATAGATCCCTTTATTATGATCTATTCTTCTGTAACTAGTAATGGCGTAGTCGTAACTGGAACCACAATAGGAACTAGGATTAATGCCGAATTATACTCTCCGCATTTAGATGAAACTTTCGCTTTGGTTAGCGCCAATGATGCAGGATTATCTTTGTCTAGAGTAGATGGCGTGGTAGTTGATGCCGATCTTGCTTCTATCTATAGATTACCATTCGAAAATTCAGAATACGTATTAACATTCAGTGATGATAGGGCCCAAGATGTAGACATCGAAATAGTCTCATCTGCCACTACCAACACACAACTTAAAGGTAAATAAAAATGACAACAATATTTAAAAATAACGGACAAACTCTAGCCAGTCCAACAGTAAAAATAAATACTGGAGAAAAAAGTAACTTAATGTCAGTATTTTACGATGTTTCAATCACAGGCACTACAGCAGCAAGTGGTAACGGTGTAACATATGCGGCTTTTTATAAACCCGCTCAATCTGAAGTTTGGTTCCCATTAACAGATAAAAATGACTCTGCAATTGTAGGTACTTTGTCTGGTTATGATGTAGCGGCACAAGGTGTTCTAAAAATTGGTTATAGCTTAGCTGGCGACTTACCGTTGAACTCAGAAATGGATGTTAAAGTTGATCTAGTAAGCGACAATAGCGTTGATACAGTTGTTGATATGTATGTTCAACTTTCAAGTGAAAAGGTTGTAGGCGGTATTACTGCTTCGCCTCCTTCAGTTGTAATGCCGGATACGCCATATGAAATAGTCAATGAAAACGGTGCTGGAATTAATTACACATTTACAGGATATCCCGATATTGCAAGTATGGGATTAACAATTACTGATCTAAGTGTTAATGATAGTGAATATCCAGCAGGCGGAGCAAGATTTGCTATTGTATCGGCTTTAAATAATATTACATCTAATGGAGCCAATGTTGCGAATGTCTCAAGTAATTGTTTAATTGCTAAATTAAACGGGAGCGATATCGATCTAGTTTGGCCGGCTATTAGTACTAATTTAATAGGTAGAGCCGGAGTTGCAAATGACAGCGAAGACCACCGAAACTACTATGTTCCTTTAGTAGATGGAAAAATTGTAACTGGCCTGAATACTGTAGAAGAAGCTGGATCTAACGCTTTTGGTGCCATCAATGTAATTGGTTATGTAATCTAAGATTAATTATCTAAGAATACTAAAAAGGGATCATCGTGATCCCTTTTTTGCTATTTAATACAATTTTTACAAAAATTAATAAAAACTGGAATATATTGATAATAATTAGTTACGACTGCGACGATCATGTTAACTTCATTTGGACATATATGCATTTTTTATTCCTCTACTGGTTTATTAATTTCTTCAAGCCAAAAAGCTTTAAGGAGTTTACTATTACGCCATTCTTCTAAAGTAAGCCCTTCCTTCCAATTCTTTAAGTATAAAGAAAAGAATTCTATAGCCTTAGCTTGTTTAATGTCGTCAGCCCATAATCCTGTCATGTAACAATCCATGATATCTCTGAATCGAGCTATTAATTTAAATGATGTATAAGTTTTCATAGACCTATTATACTATGAGTTAACTTATATGTAAACTAATTACATGGAATTATTTTACTTTCTTTGTTTAATTTTTACACTCATGAAACCGGATCCTTCATATTCTATTATAGGATTAATTATACTACATTTTAAAGAATGTTGTTATCTTTTTTTGAGGCCGAGCCCATATTCAGTTAAGATTATGAATCTCCAATTCCTTTTTTTACAATATTTTAGGGCGGCTCGCCATTTTGACATATTTTTTACGTATGTGTAAGATTCTCTTAAAATTCTTTTAGTTTTCTTTTTAGCTTTTTTAGTTTTGCTAAAAGGATTCTTCGTATTAAATGTAAGAGGATCTTGAGTTTGGGCATAAGGTTTTACTTCTATTAAGGCTTCTAGATAGCCGTGAGGATCAGGTTTAGAATATCGAACCCAGAAATCCATGTAATATCTGTGCATTTTCATATCCGTATCACATCGATAAGGTATAACGACTTCTTCAGATGACCATTTAACTATGTTAGGATCCGTGTCACAGTGAACCATATATTTACGTTCCCATAGAGAACGATATATAATCTTGCTTGAATCACCGTTATACTTTCTAGGATTTTTTGGAGTATATTTTCCTTTATAAGCCATAATTTAATCATCTATGTTGTCTATGAAATTATCTAATTCATTTAAGAAATCATCGGAATATTGATCGATCTCTTTTTTCATTGTTTGCTTAGTTTTAGTGCCGGTAGAACGATCTTCATGTGCCCCACCCTTTTTCATTATAGGGTTAGTGGCTACTTTATTATTTTTTTTCATCTTTTAGTATCCTTTCGATTACATCTAATCTAATTGCTGCACCTTCAATACCGATAACTTGACCTTGTAACATCACCGGCCATTTAAACGTAACTACTTTAAAAATAGTTTTTTGATCGTTTTTATGATTAGCTAATTCTAATTCAAATATCGGAGCTTTAGTTGATTTAACTCTTTCATCTCTTTCTTGCCAATTTTGCGAAATTTCTAAATTATTAGTGATTTGGAGATCTGATTGACCTATAACATCAGCTAACTTATATCCAGTCAAAATTTCGTATGCAGTGTTATGATAAATTCTTTTTCCGTCGATATCTTTGACCCACATTGCAATTGGGCTATTATTTCCAAATAAATTTAAGGTTAAGATGCTAGATTTTACTGCTTCAAATCGAGATTGTAGCTTTTCAATAGCATCTTGTAAATGACCTATCTCAACTTTTAATTCTTTCTTCTCAGTTTGTTGCAATTTGTTTTGAGCTAATAGGTTCTCCTGAAAAGACTCAATTTGATCAGCTACATCATCTTTTACTTTTTCATACCCGCTGTCTTTATTTTTTGACCGCGTTATGAAATATCCTATAACGAATATTAATATTGTCACTCCTCCAGAAATAATTCCAGATAACAGGGTGGGATCCATACGATTTCTCTATCTTTAAGGGTTATTTAATATTTATACTTCTCGTAATGTTGGATTACTAATCGAAACTAATAAATATATTTTAACAAAAGTTTATTGTATGGCATTAATTAAATCAGAAAGAGATCGAAGTATTAGACAAAACGCTCGTATTGATACAACTCTCAATGCCAGAGCTTATCACGATCTTCAAGCCTCAAGTGTAGGAACCACACGCAAAGTAAATCAACTTGAAAAAAAATTTCAACTTCAAGTTCTACCTGTCATAATTGACACAACAATATTTAGGAAATTTGGATAATGGGCGTCGCTTCAATTGCTTCAAAAAATTCACAAGCCACACATTTAACAGCTTACAATATTTTACTACCGTTTCCGAATAATATTCAAATTGGAACTGAATATGTTTGGTCAGCCGAAGAAATGGGAGTAGCTGCAGATTTAGTTAAAGCTCACGGACGTGGTAACGTTACTCAAGACGATCTTAAGAATGCTATGCAAAGAGCCGGTCTTAAAATTGCTGATACACTCGGAGGAAATGCAAATTCTGCTTATAGCCATATTAATAATCGAGCTTTAAATCCTAAAGAAGAAATGTTATTTAGAGGAGTTAATTATAGAACATTTTCCCTTAATTGGAATTTAGTGCCAACAACAGCTGCTGAATCAAATGCTTATGCAAATGCTATTGAGATACTTCATAAAATGGCTGCTCCAGAATTAACTAGCACTGAAGCCTTCTTTAAATATCCAGAAACCACTAAAGTATTTGTTCAAAAAGCCGGTGGTAAGGTCATTATAGATCGCGGAGATTGCGCTATTACAAATATTAGTGTAGATCTAACCCCGGATGGAATTTGGGCGCAATTGAAAGATGGTAGACCAGTTAATACTGGGCTTCAAATCGATTTTGTAGAATTGAAATTACCTACTAAAGATAATACTCCAAAACTACTAGGATAAACCATGATAGATAATATTATAAAAATGATGATAATTATTGCAGTCATTGTTTGGATCAGTTTCACTTTAGTCGTGATTATTCCAAAAATTGAAGGAGTTTATTTAATACCTGCTTTAACATTAGTTATTGGAACTTTAGGCACAATCTTCGTCTGGCTTGAAAAAATCAAAAAAGATAAAGATTGTGCAGCTAAAGCTCATGAATTAAGTATGTTGCAAGCTAAGCAGAAATAATTTTAATTCTAATAGGATAAGCAGTTTCTGTTATCGCTACTAAATTTGTTCTTTTAATGGATATAAATTTCTTAATGCCCATTTTCAGTAGAAATCTGATGTCATCTTCATCCATCATTCCATCGTATGTTGCAGCAAAATTAAGAACTCGGATAGACTGTTTTTCTTTATCTGTAAGTTTCATTTTATTTCCTATTTAGTTTAATATGCATTTTTTCTAATAATCCTATAACTTGTTTATTCGTGAATTGCATTTTAGATTGGTTATCTTCAAATAAAGCATTCTTAAGGAGATTAGCTCCATGACAAGCGGCAACAGTATTGTCTTTAGTATAACCAATTTTATTATCTATACGGTCTAAAGTTAAACCTCTAGGATCTGTAGGATTGCCAGCAAATCTAACGCCAGTATAATAACATCTCTTAATTTTTAAAACTTTCATAAACTGCTTAATAGTTAAATCAAATCTAATACCTCGTTCAACACTAGATTCTACTTTGTTTACATACTTCTTAGCATATGTGTATTCAGGATTCCTAATAATAGTTTTAGCAACTTTATCAATTGATTTATCTGGGGCCTTATAATCTGGGCGTTTTCTTAATAAAGAATTTATACATTCAATACGAGGCACTGCTGAAGCATGTTTTGGATCTCCAATATTAGGCAATAACAATAATCTAAGAATTTTCAAACGATTAGTTGTTTCTGGACGATATTGATCTAAATATTTCATAGTATTCTCTCTATCTCATTAGACATTTCAAATAAATTCTGGCTTTGATAGTTTTTAATTCCATCGATAGTAGTAACAACTATTCTTAATAATTGCTTATGAAATATTTGTTTCTCTACATCTGTAGCATCTTTTAAACCTAATTTCAAAGCTAAATCGTATGTTTCATTTACCAATCTAAGGCTATTTTTCATAATTTTTCTCTCGAATTTCCTGTAAAGTTTTCTAGTAATTTATTAGCTCGATTTAAAAAATCATTACTATATGTAAGATATTCCTCATCGTTAACTATTTTAACGCCTTCGATGATTAGTTCTAATTCCTCATCGCCTGTTTCTGCAGGAGGTACGAAATTTATTTGAATATCGTTTTCTTTCAAAAATCTACTAAGTAAAGTAAGTTTGTTAACGATACGATCTTGTTTTTCTGTTAATCTAGCCATTTTAACATCCTCTGGTTAAAGTTAAAGCGATTCCTAACACCGCTAATAAAGTTATTGCATTATGCGTTAAGATTTTTATTGTTTAATGTATTTAGAAATTTCATACATTTTCAACATTGCACATTACTAAAGGGGCTACCATTATAGTGGCATCTAAAACTCTAAATACCTTCCAAATAGTATTTCCGTATTTTATGCAATCTCCTATCAAAACTGTTTTAACTAAATATTCTACTAGGCATTGGTCAGATTCTAATCTATAAGATTCTATTTCTTGTTGAGATAGAATCGTTGAACTATCTGAGTAAAATGTTGTATGTTTCATATAATCTTTCATAATATTCTCTTGTTATTTAATTGATGAATCTATTCTACATCAAGTTAACGTATAAGTAAACAATTATTTTATGTTTTAGCCGAAATAAATATATTATGAATAAAAATAAATATTGTGTGTACCTTACAGTCTATGAAGGAACTAAGCTTCCCCCTTTTTACATAGGCTCTACTTCTATTGAGAATTTAAATAATGGATACCATGGTTCTATAAATTCTCTAAAATATAAGGAAATTTATCGGCAAGAACTGAGAGAAAATCCTCAGCTATTTGACTCTGTAATTCTCGAAGAATTTGAAGATAGGAAAGATGCATTAGAATATGAGTTGAAAGTGCAAAAAGAAAAAGATGTTGTGAAATCGGAGCAATACATGAATATGGCATTCGCTTCTGTTAACGGGTTCTTTGGTCGATCGGTAAAAGGTAAAGATTCTCCTATGTACGGAAGAAAACACACTGAAAAAACTAAGCAGAAAATGTCAGAAGCTAAAATGGGAAAAAATAATCCTTTATACGGAAAGCCTGGAAAAGATAACCCGATGTACGGAAACCATCATTCGGAAGAATCAAAGAAAAAAATAAGTATTGCTAATTCAGGAGAAAATCATTATAATTACAGAAAGCCTCGTTCTCAAGCCACAAAAGATAAAATATCAGAAGCTAAAATGGGGAAAAAATACTATAATAATGGAATGATAGAAAAAAGCTTTAAAGACGGTCAACTAATCCCAGAAGGATACGTCAAGGGTCGCCTCGCACAAAAACAGGTTATATGTCCACATTGTTTATTAGAAGGTTCAATTATTAATATGAAAAGATATCACTTCGATAACTGTAAGAGGAAAGCATAAATGGCAAATACGTATTTTCATAATTTTCCTAAATTTACTAAAGGCGGGATTACGCAAGTCGATTTATCTCCACGCGTTGTTCATTCTAAAAAGATCTTCGATTCTAATATGTTAGCTAACTATACAATGCTAGAAGGCGAGACCCCTCAATCATTAGCCCAAGATTTTTATGGAGACCCTAACCTCGATTGGATACTGTTTTTAGCGAATCAAGTTGTAGATCCTTTACTAGATTATCCGTTAGATTATATTGAACTTAAAAGATTAGTGGATAAAAAATATACAAACCCTTTTGATGCTCATCACTGGATCCTAGATGAAATTATTTTGTTGGTAGATCCTGTAAACGAAAATGCTACAATTATTAGTAATTTTCAATATGAAGAAGCTTTAAACGAAGAAAAAAGAATAATTAAAATCTTACGCCCAGAATTTGTACAAGTAGCTATAAGTTCTTATGGAGACCTAATTTAATGGCAAATAATTATACTAGAAAAAATGATGTTCAATGGACAACATTAAATCTAATTACAAAAGGAGGTACACAAGATTTAAGAAGACTTTTGGTTAAAGTAATATTATTCGAAGATATATTTTCAAACGCTATTTCTGTTGAAATAGTCTTAAAAGATTCTGAGAATCTTCCTGAAATTAATCCTATAGTCGGTGATGAATTTTTAGAACTTTCTTTTAAATCTACTTCTAAAACTATAGATTATGATTATCCTCCTATTATTTTAAGCATGAAGCTTCAATCTATAGAAAATAAAATTGTAGAAGCCGGATCTACCAAACAATTTTATACTATGACATTTACATCTAAAACCGGATATAAAAATTTAACTAAGAGATTATCAAGAGCTTATAATGATACCGAATCAAATATAGCCAGCGATATTTTAACTAATATTTTAGAAGTTCCTAAAAAAGAAATTGAAGGTGCCAAATGGCCTCGGAGATTTTTAGTACCGGGTTGGACCCCATTTGAAACACTAAATTATTTAGCTAAAGGAGCCGTGAGAGCTTCTGGATATCCAGCTTCTAATTTTTTATTTTGGGAAGACCGGGATAAACATTATTTCAAATCATTAGATAAGATAATGGAAGAAGGCCCTCAAATTATATTAAACAATGTAGTTACGGCTCAAAGAGAATGGGACACATCTCCCAACTTTACAATGATGAACATATCTTCTTTTCATGCGGAAAATTCTTTCAACGATGGCCTGAATACTCAAAACGGTATGTGGGCCAAAGAGTTCATCGGTCATGATATTATTAAGAAACGCCTGACCAGTCATGAGTGGAAGTATAGCGCTGAATGGAGTGGTTCTGTACAAATTGATGGTGGTAATGAGCAATTGAGATCGGACTACCCTACAGACAAATGGATTCAACAAGATTTAGAACCTTGGCAAGAAGGAGACCCAGATTATAATTGTTGGAAAGCAGATGACTATGTTAAACGTAGAGCATCTATGATCCAGCAATTTAATAATTATAAGTACATTTGTGAAATGCCTGGAGATACTAAAATTAAAGTTGGTATCTGTTGCCAATTTAAGCTGCCATCTCATTCTCATAGAAATGAAGGATCCGAAGATGAAGTTCTAAAAGGTAATTGGGTAATTACTAGAATTCGTCATGATATTAATCAACGAAATCATTCTATGCATTTAGAGTTAAGAAAACCTCATCTTAAATCGTTTGGACCTCAAAAAACTATTGAAAACGGCGACCAAGACTAGCATTAAATCTCTCCCAAAAGGATGGTTTCTTTTTAATAAGGCCCCATCCTTTAGATTGACATGACCAACAAGGTTCCATCACTCCAGAAGAAAAATCTAAAACTGCGTGATTACTTCTACATATGGGACAACTATAATCGTGCGTGGCGGCAGGCCCTATTAAATATACATTTACATCTTTAACTTTAACTTCTGCAGATGTAAATCCCTTAGGTAAATTATCGTGTGTAATTTGCATTTAAAATTCCTCTAATATAAGTTCTTTAATAAAATAAGTTCTCTCCATATCTACACTTAAAATAGTGTAAGTACAAGTTGGTTGGCCTCGAGTACAAGTCCTATTATCAATAGCGTATCTTTGATGTTTATCTAAAACGAAATGTACTTTGTTTCCAATGTTAAATTTAGGAGTAGGAACTGGTTCTGCATAAAAGTAGCAGAAGGCTAAAAAAATCACAAAACATCCTAAAAATTTCAAGATTTTCTCCTATATTTTAAAGGCGGTATAAAGCCATTGTCAATTAGTGTAGATCCAGCTGTGAATCTAATAATGTCAATGTAAGCTTGCAAAAGAAGCTTAGAGATATTAGGAGGTTCTTGAAATCCAACGCTATGAGAACCAGATAGAGTTCTAAAAGGACATTCTAATAATTTCTTTTGAACAGCTTCTAAATCTGCCAATTTGTACTTAATACAAATTCTAGACAAAATATGGACTAATTGCATAGTTTCATTACCATGTAAATAAAATCTTCTTAAAACTGATCTCAATCTTTTCTTGTTAAAATCTGCTTTACAAGCTCTTATAAAAAGTGTTTCGATTCGGTTCATAGGTTCTGGGAAATACTTAGCTTTCCATTCGTTCAAAGCTTTTATTCCATAAAAATCTTTAGTGGTGGTATGTCGACATTTATTACAAGCCATCGTTTTGATATAATGATTTAGGTCTGGTATAAATTGCGAGCTTCGCAAAATTAATTTACCACCACACATGCATTTAATGTTAGATATTACTCGATCTTTACTCATAATCTTTTTCCTTAATTTTTGCCATTAATTTACTAAAGAAGACTGCATTGATACAACCATATTTGGCTTTAATTTCAAATTCTCCATGACCTTCTAAATTAACTATTACTGTTTGAGGGTCTTCATGATCTCCAATAACAAATTCCAATTTTGAATCTAATGCATCTAATTCTCTTTTAATTCGAGATAAAGCTTTAAAAGCTTCTATTTCTCCACTGCTTCTGTTCATGCTTCACCTTCAATAATATATCTAAGGGATTTACTGCCTTTGTTTAAATGATTGACAACATCACAGGCTTCTGACCATGAACTACATTCATCAACTGTTAAATTATTTGCTGTATCTATAATTTTTATCATTATTGTTCTCTTAATTAGTTATTGTGAATTAAATATACTATGAGTTAATCTAAAAGTAAACAATTTTATTAAGATAAAGACAAATAAATATAATACTTACACAAATTACAAAATTATATGTTTCAAGGTATTGACAAAAATCACCCGCATGGAGGCTTCAATTGGTTCACAGGAGTCGTTGAAGATCGTATCTCAGATCCTAAAAAACTAGGAAGAGTTAAAGTTAGAATTCATGGCATTCATACAGAAGATAAACAAGTTGACACCTCGACCGGCAGAGGATTTCTCACTGAAGATCTTCCTTGGGCTTTTATTATGCAGCCTACAACTTCGGCCGGAATGGATGGTATTGGAGCTGGATCTAATGGTATGGTAGAAGGAACTAATGTAGTAGGATTTGCTAGAGATGGTCGAGCCATGAACGATTTAATTATTATAGGAGTTTTAGGCGGTATGGCTGCAGAAGCTCCTTACACGGGTGATAAATTACCAAAATCAGAACAAGAAGTAGGATTTCAAGATCCAAGAGAAGAATCTGATATTAATGACAGTCCTAGAAAATATAACAAAATTAATGATCGGGACCCAGGCTACCCAGGTAAAAAGATCCCACAAGGTAGGTATCCTCAAGAAAAATTCTTAGAAGAATCCGATGTTAATAGGTTGGCCAGGGGCGAAAAGCTAGATGATACTTTATTAGAAGAAAAGAAAACTGGTAAATTAAGATTTTCTCCTACTGGTGGTGATGCAGATGATATTAAAAGAAAGAAACAAATTGCCATTCCTAGTGTTACAGGAACTTGGGATGAAAAAGATTCGATGTATGGAGCAAAATACCCTTACAATAGAGTTAATGAATCAGAATCAGGCCATGTAACAGAAGTAGATGATACTCCTGGTGCTGAGAGATTACATAAATGGCATCGTTACGGAACCTACGAAGAAATAGGCCCTAAAGGCGAACGTATGGTAAAAATCATAGGAGAAGATTTTTGTATTGTTATGAACGATAAGAAATTATACGTTGATGGAAATTTTGATATTACAACTAAAGGATTTACTAATCTGTTTTCAATTTCTGGTATTAATATAACCTCAGAAGGCCCTGTAACTGTCATCGCTCCCGCTATAACAGTTACAAGCCCTTTGGTAAATTTTGTTGGAATTTTACAAGCTAACGGTAAACCTGTTTTAACCGCTGGTTAATGTACTAGCGGTTTACGAAAAAGAATTATGTTGCTTTTAGTTTCTTTTTTCTTTTTAGGGTTTGAATCCTTTTTAGAAGTAGGAGTATAAAATTTTACGGCATTATTTAAATAATGCTGAGACGTTTCATGATCAGCTGGAAATATAGAGGTAATGTGCTCGGCTTTCATTGGAACTTCTACTTCTGAATAAGCTAAAACATAAGGAGCAAACTGAGCATTTATCTTAGTATCTTCTCCTTGTGAAAAAGCATACGCAACTGGATTAACCAATGAATATACTATTGGATCTTTGGCTTGCAATTGTTCCATAGAAACCGCTGCTAAGAGTCTAAAGCCATTTTCTTTCATTATGATATTAGCTATTGCGTATTTTGGCTGTTCTTTTTGTTCATTCATAATTTTATCCTACTTATTTTGTAATCAAATTCTTCGGAAACATATATACTCAATCTTTCGATTGCATGTTTATATGCATAGTTTTCATGAGTGTTCTTTCCACCTCGTTTAAGGTATGTAAAATCATCTATGATATCGAATAATCTAACAAATTTCTTATTTTTTGCTAATCTTAATCCACGTCCTATAGATTGTAAAAGCCTGATCCTACTTTTGGTTGGAGATCCTAATACAACATTCATTATGTTGTTAATTGATACTCCAGTACTAAAAATTCCATAGCTAGCCAAAACAATAACATTATCTTGTGCTTCCATAATGTCAATAACTTCTTTCCTTTGGTTTGTGTCATGCTTTCCATATAAGAGATAAATTTCTTTTCCCTTTGCATCGATTCGGAATTGTTCAAATAAAGCTTCTCCGTGATTAATATTATTAAATAGAACTAAAGTATTACCTTTAGTTCTTTGGCACAGTTGAGATAGCATTTTGGCTCTTTTTTCATGAACCGTAATGTATTTCATTTCTTCTTGGTAAGTAAATCCTTTAATAGCAAAACTTTCTTCATGTGGATAATCAAACATCACACTAGAAATTTTAATAGGAGTAGTTTTGCCTTGATCCATCATCTTTTTATTAGTTGTGATTATATTAGTGCGGCCAGTACAACCTTCTACTATTAATTTATGGACTTGAGTACCGTCTAAAGTTCCAGTCATACCAATCCTGTATTTGGCATTAACTAATTTATCATGAACTAATTGTAACGATTTACCCTTGGCCAAATGAGCTTCATCTAAAATTGAAAATGTAAATCTTTCAAACCAAGTTTGAGGTAATTTGTAAATGCCTTGCCATGTCGATATCGTTAACTTATGATTAGTATTTTTCTCACTATTATCATAGATCTGGTGGATATCTTCAGGCTTAAGAATACAATCATCTGTCATATATTCTATAAAGTTGTCTGCCATTTGCCCTACTAAAGAAATACCTGGCACAGTTAGTAAAAATTGACCTTCTAAATTCTGTCTTAAATACCATTCTATTAAAGTGAAAGCTATCAGTGATTTACCAGTCGAAGTTGGAGATTGAAGCAAAGTCCTACCATACTTAATTGCAATATGGACCGCAAATCTTTGCTCTTCCCAAAATTCTATTTTAGTACCATTATCTAAAACTATATTTAAACTATCTAAATAGTCATTGACTTCTTTTTCATTATACGAGTTATTATACACTCTTTTCTTAACTTCAGGTTCCATTTCAACCGTCAATTTCTCTCTTTTGGCCCATAATAATAATTCTGGGATTAATCCGAGTGAGAGAGTATGTTCATTTAGTTTGAATAGCCTGATTTGGCCATCCCATATATGGTTCTTAAATTTCGGGTTCCATTCGTGACCTTCTTGCAAAAAGGAAAATATCTCTTGTATTTCCCTTGCTACTCCTTTATCACATTCGATGAACGCCTTTACTTCGTCTATAAATCTAATTCTTATCATACACTATTTATAGTGTATTAATTAAGCACCTTGTTGGAACATGTAGAATTTAATAGCCGCTGGAATTTGCCAGTTAAGATTGTCGATTGCTTTTAATGCATGATCTATTTCTTTAGCTTGATTGTTAAGAATATTTAATTCTCTTTTCATTTCGATATAAGCGTCGTCACCTTCAATATAAACTGGTAAATCACGTCGATCAACATCTTGATCGTGATCCATTGAATAGTGTCGCCATTTAGTAGAATACAAAGATTTTAAATCTAATTCTTTATCATCTACCTTCTTTTGAATTTTCATTAAAAGACTAGAATATTTAACCCTTAAACTAGGGCATTGTATTAATTTTAAATGAGCATCTAGAAGTTTAAATTCTAGGTCCTCTTTAATCATTTGTTGCAATTTGTTCATGTTTTCTCGTTATAAAATCTAGATCTATCCATCGATTCAAAAGCAAAAGAAGCATTCAATTTAATCGGGCTAGGATCCGCATCAGTAAGATCGAAAGAAACTTCTGATAGTGAAACTGGAAATAAATTCGCGAAGTTAATTGTTTCGATTTGCTCGCCACTATTGTTAAATAATAAAATAGAAGCATCTGTATATTCTTGAGATCCTAAAACTGAATGAGGATCAGTTAATCTTCGTTTCCAATCGTGTATGGCCCAATAAATTTTTAAATCTTCTCTTGCTATCCAACCGATTTTTAAAGGTTCAATAATATAAGAAGTTCCGGGTAATTCAGCAGTTTTACCACCTCCAAAATTTACATCTGTAGATCCAATCGCTTGGCTAGGCAATATAAATTGTTGGACGTTAATAGTTAGATCTGATATTTTTCCGAAAACTAATTGGGCACTATCTGGGTATAAAAAACTATGCTCGTTTGACATTAATATATCTTAGTTAAAAGATATTTATATAAGGTTCGCGAAATAAAAATTGAGATCACTATATTTAACAGAAACTAAACCCTCATAATTAGCTTTTAATAAATTTTTACAATTAAGAATATTTACACGAGCGATCTCTGACCAATCATGTCTTGGGTCATGTCTTGGGTCATATAATCTATATACAACTGGTTTAGGATTTTTTTCAAGATCATTAAAAATTGCAATTTTAATGTCTTCCGAAATTTGTAATAATTGAGAAACAGATAATTTTAAGTACATTAGGTATAAACCTTGTATCATATGAAACAAATATTATATCATACAAGGATTTATAAAGATACTGTTTTTTTATCCTTTTTGAATAACTTCTTCACACATTTCACAGTATTCTTCGAAATAATGATTCACTTCATGAAGACCGTTACCATGTCCAGTTTCCCAAGCTTTTCTAAAAATAATCTCTAGTTGTTTTTCTGTAAAATTAGGATATTCTTTAAAAAGGTCTTTTTTAAATTTAATATTGAGCTCACTTGTATAAAAATGATATTTGGCTTTTGCAGATCGATATGCTTCATGATCAGTTATTTTAAGAAGTATATTATTCTTAAAATCTCCTTTATCTACGAGATACATTACTGGGCGACCACCGGCCTTAGCGTTAGTCTGGTTCTTCATTATTTTATATTGAGTTCTATCTTTTATATCGAAGTGTGGATCTTGAGGAGATTTTCTAAAAACCATATCTTTATCAAAACCTTCAAAGATTTTATTACCTTCTAGATCAATCATCCTATATTTAGTATAATCCTCTATGTCAGGGTAAATCTTGGTATTTTTGTAATCATCGTAATTCATTTTATTTTCCTGTTTGGTTAAATTCTTCAATAGCAGCTTCATAAACTTTATCTGCTAATTCTTCTAATTTTACGTAAGAGCCACTATTAATAGAGTCTTCTACTAAATTTTTCTTTAAGATTAGGGCAACTTTAAATTTTTTAGTTAAAGCTCTCATCATAATTCCATAATTGCCCCAGTTACAACAACCGTTGTTATAGACTTCATAATAGACATTTTGCATTCTTCTCCATTGTTCTAGCATAGGGCGTTTACTATCCTTCACTTCGCATGAACTAGGAATATCCATATTTAATAAGATACTTCATCTTCGTGTTTTTGGTTCCAAAATGTTTTCATAATATTTCCTGTTGTTATTTAATTGATGAATCTATTCTATACTAAGTTAACTTATATGTAAACAAATAAATCAAATTTAAATCGAATAAATATATTATGAATAAAAAATATTGCGTTTATCTAACAATCTATGAAGGTACCAAACTACCTCCTTTTTACATTGGCTCTACTTCTATAGAGAATTTAAGCAACGGTTATTATGGGTCAATTTGTTCTAAAAAGTATAAAGAAACTTTTAGAAAAGAACTTAAAGAAAATCCTCAATTGTTTGATGTTATAATTTTAGAAGAATTTAAAGACCGTAGAGAAGCATTAGCTTATGAATTAGAAGTTCAAAAACAAAAAGATGTAGTTAAATCAGACCTATATATGAACATGGCCTTTGCTTCTGTTGATGGATTCTTTGGCATGAGTGTAAAAGGAAAAGATTCTCCTAATTATGGAAAGAAACATACTGAAGAATATAGAAAAGCTAGGTCAGGTAGCAATCATCCGCTATATGGCACTCACCTCACTGAAGAACAAAAAAAAGCTGTATCTAAAGCTCACTTAGGTAAAAAAGTGTCCAAAGCAACTAAATTAAAAATGAGTGAAAGTTTAAAAGAATATTTTAAGACTAATACAGGTAGAACCAAAAACACTAAATGGCACAATAATAAAAAAATAAATAAAAGAATTAAAATAGGGAATAAAATACCAGAAGGTTTTTCCGTAGGTAGAATAAATAATATTCAGAATAATACTCCAATTAAAATTATACATAGGAATCATAAATACGATAAATTCTTATCAATCAAACTATGTTCTCGAAAATTAAATATTACTAGAAAAATATTATCTAGAATTGAAAAATATTCTATTAAATATGCAGAGTATTTTTGTCCAAAATATAGCATCCGATTAGAGAGAATATAAATGTCAACTTTTGTTAAATTATTAAATAAACAAAAAACTAGTTCTATAGCTAGACAATCGAGAAGATCCGCTAAGTGGTTCCAAAATAAAATAAAAGAATTTACCAAAGGAATTAGGAAGCAACAAGCCTCGAGGCCGGTGATAGGTAAGCTTTATACTTACTCGTATTCTCCAAAACACAAAGAAACTTTGCCGCATTACGATTTATTCCCTATGGTGATGCCTTTTGGGATGTATACCGACGGCTGGATAGGGATAAACTTCCATTATTTACCCCCGAGATTAAGAGCTGTTTTAATGGATGAATTGTTAAAGATTAATGGAAAGAAAAATTTAAACGCTAAAACTAAACTACAACTATCTTATGATCTTCTTAATAAACTATCTAATAGCAAACTAATTGCTCCAACCATTCATAGATATTTAATAGGCCATGTTAAATCTAAAATTATAGTGATTCCTGCAAATGAATGGGAACTAGCTGTAATGTTACCAACTGCTAAGTTTGTAGGTAAATCTAAACAACAAATTTACAGTTTAGCTAAATAATAGATACTAAAAAGCCTAGATTGTTATTCTAGGCTTTTTAGTATTACTATTAAGATTGTTTTATTGTTCTACCTTCTATTCCTTCAACAAAATAATCTTCTAAATCTGGGTTCTCAACATCAAGGCTGATATGAGCCCAATTGGTACGGTTGTTTAAGTGGCCACTACCGATTTCATCTTTTTGATAAAACAATGTAATATTGTTTGAATCTATATCCTTATTGCTGCCTACTGAATAAGATAAGTCGCTTGGGTTAATTTCTACATTTATGGTAGAAACGATAGTTTCTTGGGTTGCTAAATTTAATGTTTTCATAATATTTTCCTGTTGTTATTTAATTGATGAATCTATTCTACAACAAGTTAACGTAGAAGTAAACAATTATTTTAATATAATTACATTATTTGTCTATATTGGATCCAACTCTTAAAATTTCCTGACCAAAAATTACAATCTGCGTCTAAGTGAGTAACACCTTTAGTTTCTAAAAACTTAATAGCATCATTATCTGTATCAAAGAAAATAGGATCATTCATAGGTTTGGCTTGGTGTTCAAATGGTGATAAGTGTTCCATCTGATGTAACATTTTGGCTAATTTAATATCTGCGCCAATATCTGGGTCTGATTTATCGTGATTTAGATATGAAACCCTCGCGCATCGCGCAGCAGAAACTAATAATATGGCATCTTCAAATAATATAGGAGATTTTAACATAT
This sequence comes from Candidatus Izemoplasma sp., assembly GCA_045046715.1. GTDB lineage: Bacteria > Bacillota_I > Bacilli_A > Izemoplasmatales > Izemoplasmataceae > JASFZA01. The sequence goes on along the minus strand of JASFZA010000007.1, from coordinate 77,314 downwards.
TTTTATCGACATATTCCCAGATTAAAATTTCATCTTCTTTAGAAACATATGGAAGGTGCCATTCAGTTGGAGTCATTTTTTTAGGAGTTGAAGCATCTAAAGCTTTTTTCATGACTCTTGCTAATTCCTGAATTTCAGGTTGAGCGGCTGGATGCAACCTCAGTTTAAAAAAGTTTTCCCATTCTGTCGATGAAACTATTATATTAATGAATTGAAAAGGTTCCGATAATCTATTAGCTACTTGTTTATGATAGCCGGCCTCTATTAAAGGTTCTACAGCATAATGCATATTAGCTGCTAAAGATTTCCAGTAAGATAAAGCATTATTATCTCCTCCTTTAAAATGAAATCCACGGCCTTCTTCATTTTCATGATAAATGGAAGCATTATGTGGTCCAGCGGATTGCATACCAGCTTGGTTTTTACCAAATTCAACAGGTATTGCAGGGTCATTAGATACTTGTTCTAATAATTTTTTAACTGGGATAGCTCTTGAGCTAGAGGCATTACGAGAAAACACCCGATGAGTATTAAATTCCGGTAATATAAATCTGTGAAATCTTAGTTGGAGAGTAGGAAGCCTAACTTCTCCATAAATAGAATCTGCTATTATTTTAGCCGAAATTCCTCCCTTACCTACATAATTAATTTGTGTCATCGATAATCTCATTTAAAAGAAACATTATATAAAACTATCGATGGTTTGTAAATACTAGCCTAAAATAAATCCGAATAAAACAGCAACTGCAACTAATCGCATACCATAATATAAAGATAATTTTTCCGGGTGGTCTTTAGCCATAACTTGGATCCACTCTTTAAATGAAACATCTAAAGCCTGGTCGAGTACGTATAAAGAAAGCCTAATAGCTAAAAAAGCAATAAGAGCTAATCCTATTTTGGCTAATACTGAAATAAATAATGATGTAATCATATATGTCTCCTAAAAGATTTTACCAAGAATAAAGCCTAGTATTACGCCAAAGGTTACTAAAACTGTTCTTTTTCTATTGTTTGTTAATGAATCGTACCAAGCATAGGCACTATCCCATATTTTCGTTAATTTTTCTTTCATGTTTGTTCTCTACTTAAAAACTATTTATCCTTGACAATAAATCTTTCAATTCGTATTTTATGCTTAGGACTGATATAAGCTTGGTCTACTTTGCATTTTCTAAAAATATATTTACAAGTTGGATAAGGAATATTAGCTTCTATAGCTAAATCTTTAATACAATTATAGCCTATTCTACCTAGCCTTGAAATTAAATAAACTTTTTGTGCTTTGTAGTTGTTTACTCCAGAAGAAGCCAAAGATATTTTATTTTTAGTTTCTTTAGAAAGGATTTTCCCTGAATTAAAAGCAGCTATTTTATCTTTGGCTTCTTGGCTATGTTTCTTACCAAAATTAGGATGTAAAGAACCCTTTTTTCCATACCAAGGATTTTTAGGACCTAATAAAGCTTTTGAAATCTTTTCTTTAGTTTTTAAAGATCTATGTTTACCGTAGCCCGGATGATTATCTCCATATAAAGGGATAAAACCTCCCAAGCCTCCTATTTTTAGGTTATAAGTGGTTTTAAGATCTACAAATTGTTGATTAACTAAATTCTTTTCATATGAATAAGCAGCGATTTTCCCATTAAATACTTTTAGAACTTTTTTAGTAAAATTGCTCTTTCCATATTTCTTAATGGCTAAAGTTAATAGAAAACCCGATCCTAAATAATCATCATTAATGTTTTTAGTTTTATGTACTCCAATGTACACTTTCCCATTAACAAGGTTGATAGTTTTATAAACAGTATACAAGTTCTAGCCTAGCCTAAATATGAAATAGGATTAACACTAGTTCTTGTACCAGTTCCGGTCCAAGCAAATTGAGAAATTTTAAAATGTTCATGATATTTAATAAATTCTTTTGAAGAATCAATTCTAATTGATTTAAAAGTTTTAGGGTTTAAAAATAAGATTGAATCAATAGATTCTATTTTCATATAATATTCAATTTGAAGAGCTGTTAAATATATAATACTTTTAGAGTGCAATAACCCTTGATCATTAACCATTTTAGGTAAATATGTATTTTTAATATTATTGTATATTAAAGAATTAGTATACATCTTACTAAAAAAACTATCTAAACATTGTACCAAAGAATTCTTTAAATTATTACAATTGTAAGATTTCAGTAGAGCTTTATTAAAATTTTGATATTGTACAAAGCCCATTCTTCTTGTATCTAAAGTTAAGTTTAAATACTCTTCAAAAATTTTAATAGGGCCTACATTATTAGGAGAGTTATATCCCTTTTGGCCGCGAGCACCAGCACACTGTCCTTTAACTTCTATATTATATGAATCTATCAGTAAATCGCCAGAACGTCCCTTCTGAACGTTCTGGCTTAATAAGAGGAAAAATACTTCACCTTTACCGATATTAGCCGTACCTAATCCTTGAAAATCTGTTTTATTCATAATATCTTCTTTAATATCATGAAACACTGGATTCAAAGCTATAGAAATATTATCATCTAAAACTAAATTTCGATTTTTTAAAATATTAATGTTAGGTAATAAGGTGTTAGGTTCCATTAATTGATTACAAAATAAGTATTTGTTTTTGATGGAAGCGAAACTTTTAAATAATATGAGATTGGTAAGCCATTCTATATTTTGAGGATGATCTAATTTTTTTATCATCAAAAATTTTTCGATTTGGCTGGAAATAGCTTTTTTGTGTAAAAAGACTTTAATAGAATTAAGTTCTCTAATACATGAAATGGAATTTACCACAAGATTGATATCTTGTTGGGTTTTAATAATGTTAGACATAAATAAGGCATTGATTTGTCCGCCTCATTCACTGATTGCATAATGAATTAATAATATAGTAATAATATAATTTGTTATAGAGATCTAAATAGCATATGGGAACAATACTAACTAGGAGGTTAAACTACTTAGACCTCATTGGAGAAACCATTATATCTTAACTAATTAGGTTTGTACACTTATTTATGGGGTTTTATACATTTTATCATCAAGATTCCATATTTGTGGCAAATCTTGGAATCCTAAGCTAGAATACCACTTAGTAAGTCTATCAACATCTCCTCCAAAATCTGCAGAGGGTGTTAATATAATAGGTTTATAGCGAGAACTCGCATATTTAATAATTTCTTTCATAACGATAGTTCCTAGGCCATCATTTCGAATGACCTTTGGAACTACAATTTTAAACACCTTAATGAATTGCTCATCTTCGGCTATTTTTAATTCAACAGGCAAGAACCTTGTCCATTGTTTTATTTCTTTCACATTATTCATAATATTATTTTATTTAATCTCTAACACCATCGTGCCATCCGTCGATCCAACCATGATAACCATCGACATAGTCGTTAAAGCCTTCCATTATCCACCTCCGTTGCCGGGGTCTACAGGATCTAATCCATTATCACCGTTGTCATGACTATTATCATTGTCATTATCGTGATTTGAATTGTCGTTGTCATGACTATTGTCGTTGTCATGACTATTGTCGTTATTGCTATCATTCACAGAATTATCTATCCTATTATCTGAATTGTCGCTATTATCTGAATTGTCGCTATTATCTGAATTGTCAGAGTTATCTATATTGTCAGAATTAATCCTACCGCTATTTTCTGCGATATAATCTCCACCAACATTAATAGAACTATTTTCGCCGGCTGCATCTGCTGCGGCTCCTCTAATAGCCGTGTAACTAGATTGAATTGTATCAGCTGCTAACTTGCCGCCATATACTTGAGCTCCGACTTTAATAAGCGATTTAAATACTTCCGCTGTTGTGCTTCGTAATTGAGGAATTGCATTAGAACCATTACTAGCGTTAGCTTGGCCTGATGACAAATTAAAAGCCACTACACATAAACCCGGGCTTGCATCTTGAGAACAAGCGGCATACGCTAGCGATTGAGCTTGGGCCTGTTCGATCTTAGAAGCCACTTCGGTCTTTTGTTTATCTGCATACATTTGGGCCGTATATTTTGAATTGGAGGCACAAGAGGCCATAAACATTGCCACCAATATTAATGGAATTAATTTCCATCCGTCTTTTATTTTCATATTATTTCTCATTTGTAGTTAAACTAGTCCTTTAAATTCAGTATCATATCCGTCTTTGATATCGGTTTTATCCCATCCGTTTTTTAGCATCCAATTTAATAGTTTTTTCTTATCTTGTCGGCTATTAACTTGTACAATAAACGTTCCAGCTGGATTCTTGGCTTTAGACACTTTAAAACCAGCTTTTGTTAAGTCTTTAACTAAATCTCGGTTAGACAAAATATCTATAGTCTGTTCTTGCAAAAATTCTTCAAAATCTTTAATCTTCATGTATTACTCCTATTAGGGTATTTATATTACTTTAAAACTTTAGATATGTACATATTTTTATGCACATTCTACTTCTTTACTTACTTTAAACCTAGAATTAACTATCATTTTCGAAAATATTGATTTTTTATCATTTACATGACCCAACTTTGAAGTTACATGAGACCCAGAAAGAACCGATAATGAAATAGCAGTATTTTCAATATACTGTTTCAGATCTGGAGTCAGATGAATGACATCCTCCGCTATTAAAGAGGATACGAAAATTCCTAAAGTTGCTTTGTTCATTTTATTTGTTTAAAAGTTTATTAATTTGTTTTTGCTGAGCATCTACCATTTCAATTAAGCCTTTAATAGCACTTGCATGCACTCCGTCATATTGTAAAGTATCAATAGATAATTTATCTACATTGGCTCCAAAGTTAAAAGTTGAATGAAAATCTTGAGCAAGATAACCAATATATTGCTTATCTTTTTTGGATTCAACATCTGAGATATAGCTCCATTGCAATAATTTTAATTTTCTTAATTTATCAACAGTATTTTTATGATCTACTGATTCAAATTCAGTTTTCTTACTTCTATCTGATAATACCGCCCATGCATTAGATCCTGATGCTAATTGAGAACCAGATGTTGGAACACCAGCACCATCGTATCCTGAGGCTAAGTAAAAACCTCCTGCGAATCTAGCATTAAATTGATCTGCCAACCAGATTCTTGTAGTATCAACTGTATTACTCCAATCATCAAAATTCGTATCAGAAATTACAAATTGGCCTGCTAACTCTGCTTTGGCCCTAGTTCCTTGAGCAAAACTTCCGGATCCATTTGCTAAGTTCTGAGTTCCTCCTGGAATGGTCGCATAAGAACCACCTACGGTATTTGAATCACCACCACCAATTGAACCGGTACTGCCCGTCATAACATGGTTGAAACCGCCACCTATAACTCCACCAAAAGCAGAATTAGTATTATTATTACCACCAACTATACTTGACCATTGTGCACCAAAGCCGATAGTATTACTAAATCCGCCTGCGATTAAATTATATAAACCGTTGACCGTATTACTTTCACCGCTACCTAAAAAGCTGCTAGCGCCTGCTAAAGAATTATTGAGCCCAGATCCTAAAAATGAATAATTTCCATCTACTAGATTTGTTGATCCACACCCAATTAAAGAATTTGAGCCATTAACCGTGTTTGACACTCCTGAAGAGACTCCGCTAAACGCGCCTGAAACATTATGGGCACCTCCACCGCCGACCCATGAAGATGATCCTGAAACATTATGCCCAGCTCCACCTCCAACGGTAGAATATGCTCCAGTTACAAGGTTATTCCAACCGCCTGCAATGGTAGAAAGTATTCCAATTGTTGCGTGATCGATATTACCTACATCTCCTACAACATTACCAGAGCCACCACCAATTGTGCCTTGTCTACCTACGACATGATTAAACGTCGTTCCTGCATCTAAAGAATACCCACCTGCAATTGTTCCACCTAATGCTTCAACTTTATTATAATATCCTCCACCAACTGTAGTATAATCCGCTAATGCTGATGTTACGCTTCCCATTGCTGTAGAAGCATTACCTGATGCGGTTGTAGCAATACCTGAAGCAAAAGAAGAATTTCCTGATGCGGTTGTATTACGACCTGTAGCAGTTGACCAAGTGGCTGAAGCTAATGTCCCATTACCTAATGCGACTGCTGACGCGCCGGTTGCGTCTGTGCCAAAACCAATTGATACCGAAACGGTATTTGTAGAAGTAGAATTAAGGCCCATGCAAATGGCAGCGCTTGCTCCGCTGGCTAGAACGTTATCTCCGTGAGCAAAGCCATAATTACAAGATACTGTACTATTTCTACCGCTTGCAGACCCATAGCTGGCAGATACGGTATTGCCTATTCCACCTGGAATCATACCATAATTTTGAGATACTATATTATTTTTACCACCGCCTATTGAACCGTAATTAGCATTAATGGTGTTGGTATCACCACCACCCAAGACATTAAAATCTCCTGTTATGGTTTGTAGATTACCTGGCCCACTGAAATTATGATTTCCGGTAGCAATGCCATCTTGACCAAAAAAAGTAGCATTACTATCTCCATTCACATCGGCATCAGCTCCTGTTGCCCATACGAAATTTCTGTCGCCAATCATTCCGGCAGTGCTTCCGCCTACAAAATTGTAAGATCCTGAATCAAATAGAGGGTTAAGAATTAAAAAGTTACTATCTTCGTGTAAAACTAGGCTTTCGAATAAAACTCCTCCTTTTAATATTTCAAAGTGTAAAGACATATCGTCTAAAACTGATCCTGTTTCACCAGTAATAGCAGCGTAATTTATGTTATTGAAATCTGCTGTAAATCTGACTTCGCCATATTTTGTGTTAATTATTGGAGAAGCTTCATCGCCGTTTAGTTGGAATGGGACTTTCATATCACTTAAATCCGAATTATTATATTCAGCAATAAGTGCATTAATTTTAGTCTCCCATACTACAAAATCGTCTGCTTCTAGGATTATTGTTGCCATTTTATTTTTCTCTTATTAATTGTTCTAATTTTAGTAATCTCTCTTCTAATGATTTGTTTTGAGATATAAGTCGAGATACTTCTTCTTCCTGCTTCTTATTTTTTATAACTAAAGCTTTTCTGTTTTTAGCTATTTGATGTCTTTGACTATTCTTTTTAAATAAGATCGCTCCAGATTTGGTATCTCTTACCGCTGGAACGTCCTCTACTGTTATATATCTTTCAGTCATTATAATACTGCTATTGCTCTAAAGTTTCTGATAATTGGCATATGCGCTTTAGTTGAACTAATTAATTCAACTTTTAAAGCAAAATCTTCGAACGATGTCGCCGGTGCAATTTCCGGGACAAAGGTAAATTCTATAAAATTTGAAGAAGCCGCTGTAGAATCAAAAGAAGGATCAGAATATTTCATTGGCTTCCATTCTCCAGAAGCATCATCTAATAGAACTCCTGTAGGAGTTCCTAGTCGAATAGATGGTATTAAATCCCATGCAGTTCCTTGAATTGTTGGGTAAGTTCCGGCATCTGCTCCACCATCTGCTACTTTTCTAAAAATAGTATTATTATGGATTACATAATCATCTTGGCTATAATCTACAATATCAGACCATACTCCACAAGGAGTTGATGGTGCGGATAATTGAGTATCATCAATTAAATATCCATCAGTTAATCCTGAATAAGCGGTAGCATCACCGATGTTAGTTAAATAAACTCTGGCATCATATGTTTGCCATTTAACTGAAGGTGAATCTGGAGCAGCATCTCCTGAGACATGATCATCAATACAAATATATTCATTACCGTCCGATGCAATAACTTTATTACCAATCGAATAATCATTTAATGCTGAATAGCTTTGAGAACTACTTGTTCTGTATGAAACACCATTCACATAGGCTTTATCAACACTATCTTGGACAAGATTTCCTCCAGTTAGATTAAATAATTGAACTTTCTGTCCAAATAAATCTTCATATTCAGAAATATTACTTCTCGTAACTGTATCTTTATCAACTGTCACATAACTTGTTTCGCTATCGATGGCTCTATAAAATACTTCGATATCTGAATTATTAGGTAAGTAAGCATCAACAATTACTCTTAAATCATCGGCTTCTTCTAATAGTTCGACTGTTTTACCAACATATTTGCCTGCATCCCAGCGAGACGCATTATCCGGATCGTCAAAATTATTTAAAGGAATTGTTAAATTTCTGACTAATACAAATCTATAAGCTTCTTTTTCAAGCACTGCTGAAATATTAGCATTACCGGTATTGAACGTATTTTGTATCCATAAGTTATTTACATCAGCCGAAGGACTTGTTGAAAACCCATTAATTCCATCATCAATAACTAATTCTGTATCTAATAGTAAATTTTGCCTGTTAGAGATTTCTTTACCATTAGCTAAAACATTTCCTGCACTTAATGAAGGAGAACTATTTTTTTGATTATCATAAGAATGTTGCAGTTGCGTTCCAGGTAATACAAATTCGCCTAAATTTAAGAATAAAGTAGAACCTTGATTCTGATTTCTTCTTAATAAATTAACTTCTCTTGTACTAATTACTACTGATTCTGTAACCGCTAAAGCTGTTGTTAGAATAATTGTATTATTTTCTAGATCTAAAGTATATTCGGCAGGATCTGCAAAGGCTGATAATAAGCCATTATCTCCTAAACCTGTATTGCTATGAATAACGGAAATATTAGCTTCTGTTAATCCACCTAAATGTCTAGCCATTACAAATGTAGAATTATCAACTACATCTCCAAATGCAAACGTTTGTGTATCTCCATATATAGTATGATTTCCAAACTGATCTTGCTTGTTATCTTTAGCAATATAATGCGAATCAAAATCTTTCTTAAATTGGTATTGGTTTAATGAAAATGTTAAATCTTTCATTTGATCGGCTGTCCAAGTAGAACTATTTTGCGATAAGAATAAGCTACCTAAATAAGGCTGCCTTGAAATACCGGCTCCTGTGCCTCCAGTTGTTCCTGTGCCTGGATTAGCATTTTCTGGAGCGTTGTTTCCATAAATTTGCTGAAACTCTTCTCTAGTTACATATTGGCCTGAATTAGGTGACCAAACAGGAGTTTGATAACTACCTAAAATAGAATCAGGTAATTGGTGAGAAGGAGCCGTAGCAGTATTATTGCCGCCGGTTCCTACTAAAATTCCATCGTTAAATACATTCTGTTCTCCAAGTACTGAAACCCATACACAATAATCTGGTGATTGAGATGATACAACAATTGCATATTCTTTACCTTCTTCAACATAAACAGGATCAGAAAAAGTAAAATTGGTTAAACCTTGTTGAACTGAATCTTCGTCAATTGAACCAACCGTAGCATTAACCAAATTAGAGGTTAATGACACTTTAGAGAATCTTAAAATATTTTGAGTTGGGTAACCATTTAACATTTCAACAATTGCTACTTCTAAAGGAAAATCTTCAAATGATCCAAATACTGGTTTTGTTCTAACATATACATCAACACTAGACAAAAAGGCTCCACCTACTGAATCGACTAAAAATGATTGAGCTAAAGGATCATGCCATGTTAGATTAATTGTATTTCTTTGTCTTCTTTCGATAACTCCTTGAGAAGTAAAAGTGGTTTGGGCAGTAGAGGTTTCATTTGCGTCAGAAACTTCTAATAAATTAACTCCAGTAGGAATAGTAAACTCATCTATTTCAAACGTTCCTGATACGTTACCAATCCCATCAGTAGTATCATTAGATAATACTAAATCAACGGCTCCCATAGAAGCCTGTAACACTACATTAGGCCTCATGTTCTCTATTTGGTAATCAATAGTAATTGGTCTAGCAAAAGCTGCATTTTCGTTAGAAACTAAACGATCTGTTGTTACTGAAGAAAAAGCCGTACCTCCTCCTGAACTACCACCGCTATATATAGCTTCAATAGAGATGTCTCCTTGCGATCCTGATCGGCTTCCTACAGAAGTTTGAGCATTCCAACGATTGTTTGCATACGATCTCCAAGTATTTCTATCAAGGCCCATCCATTGTCCCCAATTCTGCCAATCGCTTCCTAATTCTTGTATGATTCTAGCATTGTCAGATGCATTGGTTCCAAATCCACCATTTGCGCTAGCAACTCCAAATAATATAAAACCACTTAAAACTTCTTCCGGGTCATATCTAGTTTCAGTCCAAGTATCTAAACTAGGATTAATTTCAACAGTGCCTTCCCATTCAGCATATAGATATGGATTAACATTAATACAAGTTGAAGCCGTTAAATTTTTTGCTAAAGGCTTGATTAGCTCTATTCGAGAAGTAATCAAATGAGGAAAATTCGCTACCGAATCCGTAGGAGTAACGACTGACTGATCAAATTCTAAAGCAACCGCTTCAAATGGGCAAGTCATACCTCCACCAGGATATGTTACAACTCTATATTCATCGTCTAATAAATTACCAATTAAATGATTATTAAATGGATCTACAAAGATTCCATTTTTAAATCTATCAAAACCGTTAGAATCAAATATATTTAAATCAGATGCGGATCTTTCTAAAGCGCTTAAAGAAGTATAAACTTCTAAATTTTCAATACGATCTTCAAGATTACCAATATCTCGCATTGTGTAACGTCTATTATCATTAACTTGAATTTGAATTTCTACTGCATTAGGAGTATATGCTGGCACGAATGTTGTACCTAAAGACATTGACTCTTCTAATAATGGAGGAACTTCTGGTAAATTTTGAGCAGATGGAACTCCTTCGGTAAAATCAATTACACCTTCTGATGTAATGAAAACTCTATCGATTCTAGGCATATAAGTTTCATAAGAAAAGCTCATTCTCCCAAAAGGGTTCGCTACGTTCGCCTTCCCGCCAACGATTTCACTTAATTTAGGTCTAAAATCAATACAATCTAAAAGTTTATAATTAATTTTATTAGAAGATTTAAAAGATTTTATACTTCCGAGTTCAGTTGAAAAATCAGTAAAATAAGAATTCACTGTGAAAAATTGAGAAGTTTCTGTTAAAGCAGAATGAGTGAAATATCTATAAGAAATTTTAAACTGTCTAGCTCCGATAGAACGCTTTAAGCCGTTTCTTCTAACACCTGAAATAGTACCTTTGTCATACCAAAAATCAGTAGCTCCTGTATCAAAAGTAGTATTATTTCTTTCGGCCGCTGTAAATGTATAATCTGACCCAGCTCCGACTTCTTTAATACTTTCGATATCATAAACATCTTCTTGATTCAAAGTAATAATATCATCTGATCCTAAAGTATGTAATTCGTCCGTAACAGTTGTTAAAGATTTTGTACGTTGTTGAGAATCTACAATTTCAGCTTTAAGAATTGTTCTATAAGATGTATTATTTGCCAAACCAGAGATGGTATTAGAAGATCCTCCTGAAGCTGTTAGAGTATCAATATCTACCTGAGCTCCTGTAACGGTATCTTGGATCATAATAATACCACCGTTGTTATGGTCATAAAATTCGATTTCGCCAGGATTTCTAACGATTAAAGCTTCGCCAGATCCATTAGAATTAATTTCAATTTCTAATTGTGAATCATAAGTTAATAATCCTACATTTTTTGTAAAAATAGTTCCTTCAATTGGATACACTAATGGATTTCTACTACCAAAGATATCAGGGCCATCGGTGCCTTGTCTTAAATAGAATTTCATAGTAGATGAAGCTTCTTGGAAATAGGCCACATTTTTGATATTAGCTACAACACTTGTCATACCACCAAAATATGCTCTATAATCGCTTGATTGCCTTGTGATCGTTAATAATCTTCCAGATCCAATTATTGAATGAGTTGCATTATAAAAATTAACTTCTGTAAATTCTTCAAAAGATGGGTAGCCTGTAGCTCCAGTAGTTTTTAATTGTTCCTGGGCCGAAGTTTCTTGATCTAAAACAACATAATACATTCCTTTAGAATTGGCTCTACCTGAAGTAATTGTATTAAATGTTCTAGCTTTAGTTGGTTCTAAAATCGTTTTAGTTAATTTTTCATGTTCGAATCCTTTAACATATGCTTTACCAGAACTTACAGATATTTTATAGTTAGGAGCTGATGGTAATTGTTTACCGAAGAATGCTCTTAGTTTGAAATCGTCTATTGTATAATCGCCAGATTCGTCTGATGTTCTACGGGCTATCATTTTTAAGATATCGCCATAAATAGGTTCTTGGTTATCTTTAATGATGTTACCATTTTGTATTACAACAATTTCACGGTATTTTTGGAAGAAATCATCTATTTGGACATTTCTGCCAGACTCAATTATCGATCCATCTTCAATAGACCAAATTTTGACTCGATTAGTATCGGAAGCATCATCTTCGTACCCATCTAGGATTGGAGTAATTCTATAACGACTTGCACCCGGAGCATTAGCATTATACGAACCGTTTGCTGGATCTCTTAATGTTGCACCATAATATGGATCATTTTCATCAACAATATCTTCTTCAAATCTATAACCACTAGAAATTCTACCGGTAGATTGATTGGCGATAACTTTCTCTTGCTCAATAATTGTAATAAAATATCCATCTTTAAATATAATCCCAGGTCTACATTGAACTGAAGTAGCATTAAATGAAGAATCTATAATTTTAAGATCTAAATTGGTCCCAGTTAAAGCATTTAATTGTTCGTTACTTAAAGCATTAACACCGGTGTATGAATAGTAAATGAATAATTCACTATTAACTATTTTAGCATGTGTTATTGTAAATTGAGAAGATTCCGCAGTATTGGCATAAGTGTTGCCTATAAGTGATTCGGGGTTTATAACCACTCCAGTAGTAGTTCCACCAGTATTAAAATATTCTAATTCAACCTTAGCGGCAGGTTTATGATTATTAAAATCAATTTCACCACCATATACTAAACTATTATTTTCAAATATATGTCCAGCTAATTGTGAAACCTGATTTTGTAATATAGTTTGTGCTTGGGTTAACTCTCTTCCTTGAACTGCTCTACCGGGAACAAATAAACAACTTAGAAAATTTAAGTCTTTATTGAAGTCATCGTAAAACGGTTTGGTACCAACTAAATCTTTATATGCCATTATGTCTTTGTCTATTATTGTAAATATACTTTATTTATTTAGGTAAAAAATAATAATATTGAGTTGATCCAACTCATTTAGGTTTACCTAAACAATTATTTACAATTTAAAAGTACTAATGCGCAAAATATTAAGCAATGTAGTATTTAAATTGTTTTTAAATATATTAATTAAATATTTAAGTATTTAAATGTTAAATGGTATTTAAATGTATTAATATTAATTATTAAATGTTTGTGCTTCGCACAATGATTGGTTCACCAATCATATTTAATTTAGTTAATTAAGTATTTTTGTTAAGTATATTAAGAAGTTTTTATAGTATTAGATACAAATATCACAAAAAGTTCAATTTAATTGCAAAAATAACGAAATTAAATTTATTTCCCTATATTTTTGGCTAAATAAATACTATATACAAATAATTGTTTACTTTCCTACCTAGTTAGGATATAATACTTAAATCAAAATATAAAAAGACATATGGCAAAAGCTAACCACTATGTTGATAATGAAAAATTTTTGAATGACTTACTTCACTATGAAAATCTAAGAAACACTTCCCTAAACCCTGAATTAATTCAGCCAACGGATTATGTCTCTAAATCTATAATTAAAATTTGCACAAAGCTATTAGACTCTCCAACGTTTATGAAACAAAATGTTGATAGGGATAGCTTGATTAGTGAAGCAATATTTGATTGTGTTAAAGCCCTTAAAAACTTCGATTCCAAAAAATCTAAAAACCCTTTTGGCTATTTTACACAAATTGCATATTATGCCTTTTTAAAGATCCTAATTAAAGAACAAAAAATCTTTAAAAATAAATGCAAAATGATTCAATCGAATGCCTTTACATGCATGGATATAGTTGCCGAATTAAGTGGCAAAAGTGTATCAAACGATCCTAATGTAGAAGCCACTGTTAATCAATTGCAAATTTATTTAGATTTTGATATTGCAGCCTCAGAAGTTAAGAAAAAGAAAGCTACTAGAGCTCCATTGTATTTACAAAATAGGAAAAAGATAGACCCGAAAGATGAAGTTGTAGAGGTAGTAAAACCTGAAACTTTGTTAGAAGCTTTAAATAAGAATAAAAAATAATATTCAACTTATAGGTAGTTAATGATTAAATACAATAACGTAGGAAAAATTGCATTTTTGGGAGATACCCACTTTGGAGTCAAAAATGACAACACTGTTTTCCTCGAACACTTTCTATCATTTTTCGAAAAAGAATTTTTCCCGTTCCTTCTTAAGAATAAAATTAAACATGTAATCCAATTCGGTGATCTCATGGATAAGAGAAAATCTGTTAATTTTGTGACACTAGATTTAATTAAAACTAGATTTTTTAATTTCTTTAAAGAAAATGATATAGAACTTCATGTATTACTTGGTAACCATGATGTGTATTATAAATCAACCAATAAAGTTAATTCTGTAGAAGGTCTGTTTTCAGATTTAATTACGATTTATAATGCTCCAACAGAAGTTACTTTTGATAATACTAAATTCTTAATCATTCCTTGGATCACAGACGACAATTCAGTTGAAGTGTATGATTACATAAAGAAGACCGATGCAAAATACTGCCTGAGCCACTTAGAGTTATCAGGATTTGAATTTGCGAAAGGCATCTTATCTTATAACGGGACTAATAAAGATCCTTTTGAAAAGTTTGAACATGTTTGGACCGGGCATTACCATACTTCTTCTACTCAAGGGAATATTACCTATTTAGGGACCCCATACGAAATAACTTGGTCAGATTTTAATGATCCTAAAAAAGTTTATCTATTTGATTGTGGGACCAAAGAAATAGAATCATTTTCATTGAATCAAAGAATGTTTGTTTACGTTGATTGGGATGAAACAGCTAGCAAAGAATGGCTAACTACTGGAAAGATAGATATTAAAGGAAAATACAATGCAGCTAAAGGATGCTCGTTTAAGATATCTGTTCATGATGCTAATTATGATATGCAAGTAGACTCTTTTGTTAAATGGTTAGATAAAGCTTGGTTACCTACTAAAATTTCGGTAATAGACATTTACAATATTATTCAAGCAGATGTTGACATTGATAATATTAGAGTAAAATCTCCTGTAGCTCTATTACATGAATCTGTACTCAACTTCCCGAGAAATAACGAACTAAATCATATTATCAAAGATATTTATGAACAAGCTTTACTGGAGCAAATAGATAATGAATAATTTTAAGCACGATATCATGGTTAGTTTACAACCTTTTATCAATGAAATATTAGACGATGTAACCAAAAAGCGAATGTCAGATTCTGTACAAAAAGTTTTTGATAAATATGCCACTCCAGATGTTAGTGTAGTAGCAGTTGAGACAAAAGTAGATCTTGACAAAAGAGTTTCTTTTACAGCACAAGTATCGGTTCGGACTAATATTCATTTATGATAAATTTTACAAAACTTACTTTCCAAAATGTTTTATCTAATGGGAAGAAACCTACCACAATAGATTTTACCAACGGGACCACAACCTTAATAGTTGGTGGCAATGGATCTGGTAAAAGCCAAATATACGAAGCTTTATTCTTTGGATTGTACGGCAAACCTTTTCGAAAAATAAAAAAAGATCAATTAATTAATTCTATCAATAAAAGAGACCTCAAAGTTACTATTGAATTTACTAATGGAAAAAATCATATTAAAATATTGCGAGGCATTAAGCCGAATTTGTTTAAAATATGGGTAGATGGTAAATTGAAAGAAACTGAAGCGGCAATTAAAGATCAACAAGCATATTTCCTATCACAATTATTGCAAATTTCTGAAAATACTTTTAGGCAAATTGTAATATTGGGATCTACAAGTTATATCCCATTTATGTTGCTTTCTTCTCACATTAGAAGAACAGTTATAGAAGATTTATTAGATCTTAAAATATTTTCAACGATGTTAACTATAGCAAGGTCTCATTTGAATATAAGAAAACGAGATTTAGATGAATGTGAAAGAAAAGTTAAAGAAAAATTAATTAGCTTAAAATACAAGAAAACTCAAATAGCAGAATTGTTAGAAGCCATCCAAGCAGAACAAAGCGATTTAGACGGTGAATTAGAGAAAATCGATAATAAAATCTCTCAACATTTAGTTTCAAAGGGATACTTATCTGATAGACTTTTAGCTCTAAATTTTGTAGAAATCTCAGAAGCTAAAAAGGCCGATCAAAAAAATACTCTTAAAGTTGTAGAAGTTAAGGCTAAATTAGAGTCGAAATTAAAAAATATTAATAAAGAACTTAAATTCTTTAGTAATAACGATGAATGCCCTTCATGTATGCAATCTATTGAATCTCATTGGAAAGAAGATAAAATAGTAGATGGCGAATCTAAGAAGGAAAAAATAGTTGAATCTAGAGAAAAATTAACCCATTATTCAGATTCTATCAATGCTCGTATTTCAGCGGTTAACATAAAAATCCAAGAATACACAGATCTCTCGAAAGAAATTAATTCGATGACAATGGATTTAGAGCATTTAAATACAACTAAGGCGTCTTTACAAAAACGTATAGATTCCTTTAAGGTAGGCGCTAATAATACTGCCTTGGACTCTTTAAACGTCGAATTTAAAGATTTAAAGACTAACCTTAACTCTAACAAAACTGAAGGTAGAGAATTATTAATAGAAACTAAAAATTACAATGTAATTGTAGATCTTCTTAAAGATACTGGGATTAAAGCTCAAATTATTAGTACATATCTTCCAGTAATTAATACTCTTATTCAGAAGTTTATGGATATTTTAGAATTCCCGCTGGCTTTTACTTTCGATAATGAATTTAACGAAATTATTAAAAGTAGAGGAAGAGATGAATTATCTTATGGAAATTTCTCAGCAGGAGAAAAACTACGTATAGATTTAGCTTTATTATTTACGTGGAGAGAATTAACTAAAATTAAGAACTCAGCGTATTGTAATTTAATCATATTAGATGAGATAGGAGATTCTTCTTTAGATGCTGCAGGATTGTTTGGATTCAACCGTATTTTAAACACAAATCGTAAGGAACAATGCGCAATAATTATCTCTCATAATTCGGAAAATATGAAAGGAGTAGATAGAACGATAACAGTTGAGAAAAAAGGTAATTTTTCTGTATATAATATGGAAAAATAGTATCATTTTTTGATTGATTGGGTTATAATAGTTGAATAAATAATAAATCAAAATATAATATGAAATTAAGCCAAAAAACCCTCAACATATTGAAGAATTACATGTCGATTAATGATTCAATAATTTTATCTCCTGGCCATAGAATTGAAACTCGTGCTATCCAAGGCAGTTTTCTTTCTTGGGCTACTATTGACGAAGAAATTCCTACATTGTTTCCTATGCATAAGCTTTCAGATTTTATGGCTGCTATGTCACTTTTTAATGATCCAGAATTAACTTTCGAAGAAAATACTTGCACTATTTCTGATGGAAAATCTAAGATACCTTATCTTTCTTCTATGTCTAGATTAGTTAATAACAAACCTTTAGAAGATTTAGGTACTCCTGAATTTGAATTAGAATTTAAAATAACTAACGATCAATTAAGCTATATTATGAAAGCCGCTAGTTCATTAGGCCATGATTCCATGATTTGTTCTGTTAATTTAGAAACAAATTTAATAGAAATGTCTACAATTAATTCTAAGGCAAATCTAAATGTTCGAAATGACTTTTTTACCACTCTAGGTGAACCAACGGTCAACGAATTTCAAAATCCTATAACCGCTATCTTTGATGTTAATTTACTTAAAATCATTCCAGGCGATTACGAGGTGTCTATTAGTAAAACTGGTTGCGCTCGATTAGTAAATCCTGAACTTCAAGTAACTTACATGATCGGTCTGCTTCACAAATCTAAGTTTTAACCACAACTTCAAAGAAATAATAATATGAGAAATTTTGTAGAGGATTACAGACCTAAAACTGTAGATGAATGTATTTTGCCTGAAAGAATCAAAAAAACTTTTAAAGCCTTACTTGATAAAGAAGAAATTCCAAATATGATTTTGCATGGACCTAGCGGCACAGGTAAAACTTCTATAGCTATGGCTTTTTGCGAAGAATTAAATATAGATAGCTTATTTGTTAATTGCCCAAGAGATGCTAATATTGAAGTATTAAGGAACGAAATTACTCCCTTTGCCTCATTAAGAAGCCTTGAACATGGTGATAAAATGAAAGTAGTTATTTTAGACGAAGCTGATGGATTAGATCCTGCTAAAGTTCAGAAATCTTTGAATGGTATGATTGAAGAATTTAAAGATACCTGTAGGTTTATTTTTACTTGTAACTTTCCTAATAAAATCTTAGGAGCTATTCATTCAAGATGTAGTAATATCAGTTTTAATATTACCAAAGAAGAAAGTTCAAAGATGATGAAAGAATTCGCCAAAAGAACATTTGAGATTCTTAAAGGCGAAGACATTAAATTTGATCAAAAATCTGTGGCCCTTTTTATTAAAAGAAATTACCCAGATATGAGAACAATCTTAGGAGATTTACAACTTTACTCAAATGCAGGCCCAATTGATAGCGGTATTTTAACTGGAGATATCGCATCTAATAGAATTCAAGAATTATTCCAAATTGCTAGCAAAAAAGAATGGGGTAAGATGAGACTTAATTGGGTCCCAGATAATTTAGATATTATCTTAGGATCTAATAGCCAGATTTTTACTTCAATGTATGATCACATGGCTAAGTTTATAGATGAAAAAGATCTACCGCAAGTCGTTTTACTTCTTAACGAATATAGTTATAAGCACAGTTTCGTCCAAGATCAACAACTAAACTTTGTAAGTCTTATGACTGAAATAATTGGCTTGGTACACTTTAAGTGAGCGACAAAGCTCCAAAATTAGGTTTATTTGAATGGATTAATAGTTTATCTCATACTAAGAAATTAGAATTAGATTCTTACACGTATCACACATATAACCAATTTATGATTACTAGAGCCTTTGGAAATTTTGAAGACACTATACTAATTGCTAATGATATGAATATGTACCCTTGTGCTAGCAACGAAGGTCATTTTCAATTTTTCAATAATGCAATAAGAAAAAAGAAAAGATGGGCTAAATGGCCTAAAGAAACAAATAATAACGATTTAGAAATCGTAATGGAATATTATCCAAAATTGAGCAAGGAAAAATGCCTAGGCATTGTTAAAATTATGAAACCGGAGGATATATTAGAAATGAAAAAATGCCTTGAAGAAGGCGGAGCCAAATAATGCAAGAACAAGAAATAGTAGATACATTAGTCGAGATCGACATCTTAGAAGAAGATAACTTCTTAAAAATTAAAGAAACATTAACAAGAATCGGCGTGCCATCTTATAGAACAAGCACCCTTTTTCAAAGTTGCCATATTCTTCACAAGAAAGGTAAATATTATATTTGCCACTTTAAAGAATTATTTAAATTAGACGGAAGGCCTACTAATTTGTCAAGAGAAGACATCCAAAGACGCAACTCTATAGCAAATCTGGTTCAATCCTGGAAGCTTTGCAAGATCGTTAATGATAACATATTAGATTCAAAAGATACTCAATCTAGGCTTAAAATAGTGAAGTTTCATGAAAAGAAAGATTGGAACTTAGAAGCTAAATATACCATTGGAGGCAGGATATGAACTTAATACCAATAGGATTTGCAGGAAGAAGACTAGACCCAGACGGTAATTTCCTTAATAATAACAACGTTGGCAAAGATACAGTTGCAGACGCTTTAGAAACAATTACTAAAGAAATGTATAAGCACAAATACATGGTCTATAGGAGAAATCTCGCTTATCCAGTAAAGGCTTGTTGCATTCAAAAATTTGGAATTGGATGGAGGCATTTTGATCGCGAAAACAAAGAAATTAAAAATATTAAAGTAGGAGATGGTATGTATTCTCCGCGAGAATTAGCGCAATTAGAAGGCACAGATTATGGTAGAAAGGTTTATGGCGAAAGCATCTGGATAGACACTTTAATCAATTCAGAAAAAGAACAACTACATTACGATAAAATCTATAATAGAATTGTTATTATAGGTGATATTAGATTTGAAAATGAAGCTCAATGGGTGCGAGATAAAGGTATTTTAATCCATGTTTCGCGAGTAGATAAACAAGAAAAATACAGTCAAAAAACTTTTGATAATCTTCATCCTTCAGAAATGATGGTAAGTTATAAACCTCAATCTGACATCATATTAGATAATAACGGAACTTTAGAAGCTATTCCTACTTTATGTTACCAACTATTAATGTCTAATATTCGTCCAATCTTATAGGAGCTCCAAATCAATAATTATATTAATGCATTCCACGAAGGGTCTAGTTTCTATGTCAGAACACTAGATGGCGACTTCAAATTTAAACCTGAAGTTAGTTTATATTCAGAATCTCAAAAAGACCAAACTCCTTACATATCTTTAGAAGGAGACGCTTTAGATAAGAAAGATTTTTCTAGTATCAAAGAAGCGAAAGACTATGTTAAACAATACAGAAAGATCTTTCCAATCTACGGTCAAAACAACTACGATTTACAAATTATTAACGATCAATATGGCCATTTAGCACCAGTTGATTCAAAAGATCTAACAATATATGCAATTGATATTGAGGTTTCTGTGCCAACTGGGGAAGGATTTCCAGAGCCTATTAAAGCTGCCTGGCCTATTAACGCGATAACCGTAACTGATAGAAATAGGAATCAAATTTATTCTTTTGGATTAGGGCCTTGGTGTCCTATTAAAGCGGTGGCTAATAAAGAATTAGATAAAGAAGTCGCAGGTCAAGTAAGATATAAGCATTGTAGATCTGAAGAAGAATTACTAAGATCGTTATTAACTTTATTTAAAATTCGTAGTCCGCACATTGTTACAGGTTGGCATAGTGAAGGATTCGATATGATCTACATTCATAATCGTTTAGCCCAAATTTTACCAGGTAGCGAAAAAAGATTATCGCCTTGGAATAAAGCATATGTTAGAGAATATCAAAAATTTGGTAAGACTTCGGAACAAGTCAATTATAAAGGTATCGCCCAACTAGATTATAAAGAGCTTTATGAAAAATACACATTTAAGAAAAGAGATAGCTATAAATTAAATCATATAGCTTGGGTGGAACTTAAACAGGAAAAATTGTCATATGAAGAAGAAAAAAGTCTTTTCACTTTAGCAAATAATAACTTTCAAAAGTTTATGTCTTACAATATCTTAGATGCGGTTCTTATCGACAGATTAGATGAAAAATTAAACTTAATTAGCATGGTAGTCGATGTAGCATATATTGCTAAAATTAATTACGAAGACGTGTTTTCTCCAGTAAAAATTTGGGATGCCTTAATATTAAATAGAATGTTAGAAAGAGGCGAAGTTCCTCATATTAATACAGTTCATGAACCTGAACCCTTTCCAGGAGGATATTTTAAAGAGCCTATTCCAGCATTATCTAAATGGATAGTGAGCTGGGATTACAAAGGTTTGTATCCATCTTTAATCCAACAGTTCAATATTGGGTTTGATACAATATTAGACGGTGATTTTTATGTTGATAAATCGGAAGAATTCGCTTATAATTTAGACGATATTAATACGGAAGAATTGCAACAACAAAATGTTAGTTTAGCCGCTAATAATTTAAAATTCGATCTAAGTAAGCAATCTATCTTAGCAGAAATTCATGAAGAGCTTATGACTTTACGAGATGCTTCCAAAAAAGAAGACATTAAATTTACCGGGCTAGCGGAAAGAGAACTTAATAAAGATAAGAAATATGAGTACGATCAACTCAAAGCAAAATGGAATACTCGTAACAAAGCTTTGAAGGTAATCGCCAATGCAGGATATGGTGTTTTAGGTTCAATTTATTTTAGATTTTTTGATACTAATTTCGCATCAGCGGTAACCCTTTCTGGGCAATGTGTGATAAAATACATAGAGAAATGTATCAATGATTATATCATTGCTAAAACCGGTATCGAAGAAGATTATTGTACCGCTATTGCAACGGATTCTGTATATTTTTCTATTGATCGATTAATGCAACCTTTATTAACAGGTGATGATCAAAAAGATGTAGACACCGCAGATGAAATATGTAATCATATCTCGGAAAATATAATTAAGCCTAACTTAGAAAAGTTTGCACTGAAATTAAACTGCCGCAAACAGCTTATGTTTATGGATCGAGAAGTAATTGCTAAGAACGGATTTTGGCAAGCTAAACAGAATTATGCATTAGATGTATATGATTCTGAAGGAGTAAGATATAAAGAACCAAAACTTAAAGTAATGGGCTTATCAATGATTAGATCTTCTACTCCTGAATGGTGTAGAGATAAAATGAAAGATGGCCTTAAAATAATGCTCCGAGAAACTGATGAAGATCGAATGGTTAAATATTTTGATAAGTGTGAAGAAGAGTTTAAATCTTTATCACCGGAAGCAGTTTCAGCTAATATTAGAGCTGGAGACTTCAATAAGTACAAATTAGATGATGAACCCTTTTATGGTAAAGGCGCATTAGCTTGGACCAAAGGTATGTTATTACATAATCGTATTATTGAAAATAAAGACTTAAAAGATATTCCACCTATTATGTCAGGTGAAATGTGTAAATGGGCTTGGTTACAGCAACCAAATCCTTGGCATTCTACTGCCATCGCGTATGAATCTTACTTAGATGAAAGACTTGAATTACGAGATTATGTTTGTTATGATAAGCAGTTCGAAAAGACCTTTAAAAAGGCTTTAACCGATATCTGCGACAATATTGGAATTAGTTATTCTAATTCTACTTCATTAACAGACTTTTTCGGATAATAATAAATATGACATTTTTACAAAAAATATCTAAATCTGTGCTTAAAACTGGCACAGTAGCAACCGTAGGTTGCTTAGGAGACGTTGCAGGCTATATTGACACAGGTTCATATGCTTTTAACGCTCTAGTTTCAGCATCGCTTTATAAAGGGATCCCTAGTAATAAAATAACAGGCTACAGCGGCAAATCTGGAGTCGGTAAAACGTATTTTGCATTGCAAGCCGTAAAACACCACTTAGAAGCCCATCCTGAGAACGTAGTAATTTATGTTGATACAGAAGCAGCTATTACTCAAGAGATGTTAGAATCTCGAGATCTACCTTTGGATCGAATTGTAGTCAAATGTATGTCGACTATTGAAGAATTTAGAACAAAAGCTTTTAAATTAATTAAAGAATACGGCGAATTACAAGATGATAAATCTGAACCAAGATTATTAATGATTCTTGATTCAATGGGTAATTTATCTTCAATTAAAGAATTAGAAGACGTCGAGAAAGGTGATAACAAAGTTGATATGACTAAAGCTAAGTTATTAAAAGCTACTTTTAGAGCTTTAACAATTACAGCCGCCGAAGAAAATGTTCCAATTTTATTAACCAATCACACATATGATTCTATAGGATTATTCCCAGCTACTAATCAAGCCGGCGGTTCTGGTATGGTGTACGCAGCTTCTACAATTATTGTGTTTGGTAAATCAAAAGTTAGAACTGGCAAAGATGTGATTGGAGCTTTAATCAGAGCTAAAACAGCTAAATCAAGACTAAGTAAAGAAGAACAGCAAATTGAAATTTTGCTAAATTATGATACAGGCTTAGATAGATGGCATTATATGGATACATTTGCAATTGCAGCAGGTGTATTTAAGAAAGAAGGCAAAATGCTTTTAGTTATTGATAGCAAAGATGGTAAAGAAAAGAAAAAATTTGCTACCGCTATAATGAAAGATCCTGAAAGATACTTTAACGAAGATGTAATGGCTAAAATCGAAGAATTTGTCAATACTAATTTTCAATATGGATCTCCAGATATAGATCTGTTGGCTGTGGAGGAATCTGTAGATGTCGACTAAACCTAAGATACCTAAATACGATATGGCTGTTGCAGATGGCCAATTGTGTATTAATTTTGTATGTTTAGAATTAGGAGTGCCGATATCGGCACTCATCGAACGCTTAGAACCTGGCGCTAATCCGCCATTACTAGAAGTTTCATTTTCTAAACAAATTACAAATACTTATAGTGAAGAAGTACTTACAAACTTCCAAGAGCAAATATTCAATTGCTGCTTGGATACTTATGAAAAACAATTGAAGGAATTAAAATAATATGGCAGAATGCATTGAAAGACTTATATTAGCAAGCTTAATACAAGATGAACCATTTTTTATCTCAACCATGCCACACATCAAACCGGAATATTTTGAAGATGCTGGCGATAAAGAAATATTTAAAGCTATCGATGCATTTAATAAAAAGTATAATAAAGCGCCCAGTGTAGATTCTCTTTTTATTGATATAGAAGCTTCTCCTACAATGGCAGATGATACTTGGGATGTGGTGCAATTAACACTTAATTATATGAAAGAAATCCCAGACGTCGAACCATTATGGAGATTTCAACAAACAGAAAAATGGGCTAAGGAACAAGCAGTTTTCATAGCCTTTTCTACTGGCGTTGATATTATGCAAGGAGATGATAAAACCAGACGAAGCGAAATCCCAGACTTAATGACGGAAGCTTTAAATATTAGTTTTGATAATAGTATCGGTATAGAATACGGGCGAAATCCAGAAGAGCAATATGATTTTTACCATTCGGTAGAATCTATAGTAGAAACAGATATTGATATTCTTAATAAAGTTTTAAAAGGCGGATTTAGAAAGAAAACTCTTAGCGTTCTTATGTCGAATAAAACAGGAGGTTTTAAGTCCGGGACTATGTGCCATATTTCAGCAGCAGCCCAGACAATGGGCTATAATGTCCTGTACATTACTTTAGAATTAGCTGAAAGAGAAATCTTACGAAGAACAGATGCTAATTTAATTAATACTCCTTTAGATGATATCAAAAAAATCCCCAGAGCAACTTATGTTAATCGAATTAATCAAGTTAAGAAAAATTTAACTGGGAGATTATTTGTTCAAGAGTATCCTCCAACATCTGCTCATGCAGGCCATTTTAGATTTTTATTAAAAGAATTAGCGGCTAAACAAAAATTCAAACCAGATCTTATTTGTATTGATTATCTAAATATTTGTGCATCTTCTAGATATGATGCGGGTCGTCACAATAGTTATACGATTATTAAAGGCATCGCTGAAGAATTAAGATCAATTGCTATGGAATACGATGTAGCTATCTTAACAGGAACCCAATCAGGGAGGCAAGGAGTCAAAGCAGGGATGAAAATCGATTTAGATGATGTATCAGAATCGTATGGATTGCCAGCAACTGCTGATGTTATGTTTGCAATTATTGATGATGAAGAATGTAACAATAAAAATCTTTTAGTGTTTAAACAAATCAAAAATAGATTTGGAGATATTCATGTTAACCCATATTTAAAAATAGGCGTTCAAAAATCTAAAATGATGCTCCACGATGTTGACAATGATTGGACAGATACTGAAGCCACTAAAAAACCTAAGAAAGAAGACGCTATTACTTGGAATGAAACCACCAAACTTAAAACTGATGATTTCGTATTTTAAATGGTAGGATCAAGACCACCATATCACTGGGCCGTTAAAGTAGAACATATTCCATCTGGCCAAGTGGTTAAACTAGATAGCAGGCATTTTAGCAGTATGCAGGTAGCTAAAACAACTGCTATCAAAATAATTAAAAGCAGGTTATATATGTTAAATAAAGTAGGTGTTATTTAAGGTATCCGTGATTTTTAATATCTGGTGCCTTCCTAATTGTATATGTTCTACTTTTTTAGGAACTACTTTAATTGAAACTTTACCTACGATTTCATTATAAATGGTATCAAATAATAAAAAAGATTCATTATTAAATTCTGCAAATAGAGGTTCATTTTTATACTCTGAATCTATGTTAAACATTTGTTCTAAACGCTCTAACATTAAAGGTTCATTGATCTCATGAGATTCTTTTAATAGAGCTATAGTAGTTAATGCCGTAGCAAATTTAGATCTACCTCCAGGAATTTTTAATAAAAGTCTTTTTAAGTTTCTAATCAAATTTGAGAAAGGTCCCATCATTTTTCTTTCAGCAGCATTTTCTGCTTTACGAAGAACCTTTCCATCTCGATTTATTAGTCCAGATTCAAATGATGGCCATTCTTCAAAAGGTTTATTAAGCCATTTGATAAAAGAAATGGTAAAAACTACCGCAAGGCCTCTATTCATTGATGGCATTAAAGTTCTCTTAACAGTTTAATCATGTTAGCATCATCTACTAAAGCAGGAATATCTGTTTCAGGTATTTTCTTAGGTAATGTTCCTAAATGCGCTAACAAAGTTTTAATAGAATTATGGTAACTAATGTCGTAATAGAAGAATAATAATCTTGCACTAGGCAAATGGCCAAAAACATTGTTTAATTGTGTTATTTGATTCAAAACTATTCTGATATTAAGGTTACCTGTGTTATAATACTTTTTTAAAGATTTCCCGATGTAGGAAAAGATCTTTAAATCTTTATTAAGTTCTTTGACGGTTACGTTTTCGGTTTCCAGCCAATGTTGTATGGCATATATTGGAAAGTTGTTTGCGTTTAATCTTTTTGTAAATTTCATAAAATAATGTACTAATTAATGAACTATCTAGATAATAAATATGCGAGGCTGTCCTCACCTTATTTGCTTAAATTTAAAGAAACTAAACCGGGTCATTTTAATTTTAGATGTCCTAAGTGTGGTGATTCAAAAAAAGATCCTAACAAAACTAGAGGCTGGTTTTATACGGTCAAAGGCATAATGAAATACAAATGCCATAACTGTAATGAAACTGATTCTACTTTGTTAAAATTTTTAAAGAAACATGTAAATTCTTTATATTCAGAATATTTATTAGAGATAACCAGGGGCAATTCAAGAGAATCTAAAAAAGAGCCTATTAAATACAATAAATCTAAATTAGAAGAATCTAAAAAGAGATTAGAAAAAACTAAAAAGTATTTAGATCCAGCTACGATATTTGATAGCGTAAATAGTTCACAAATAGCTCTAAATTATTTAAAAACCAGGAAGATTCCCGATAAATATTTTGAGCATATATTTTATACTGAAAGATTTAAAGAAATCACTAATAAATTGATTCCTGGTAAATTTGCCAACAATGAAGAATTTGGAAACAAATATATTGTATTCCCATTAATTACTTCTGAAGGAAAAATGATTGGTTATCAAGGAAGAAGTCTTACTTGTAAAGATAAAGCCTTTAGATACATTACCATAGCTTTTAATAAAGAAAGAAATCCGCCTATTTTTGGCCAAAACTTTGTAGATTTAGAAAAGAAGGTCTGGATATTAGAAGGCCCGATAGATTCACTTTTTTTAAGCAATTCTATAGCGTTATGCGGTGCAGGCAAAACCCTAGATCTAACTTTATTTCCAAATAGAGTATATGTCTTAGACCCAGATACAAGAAATCAACAAATAAAAATAATTTATAAAAAACTTATAAAACAAGGCGAGTCAATAGTAATATTACCTAAAAAATATTCTGGCTTAGACACTAACGATTTAGTTTTACAAGGTATTGATGCTGAACAATTGTATACCAAATATACATTTGTCGGATTCAAAGCCCAACTCGAACTAGCAAAATGGAACAGATAATACATGAAATTAAAAACCCCGGTTAATTGCCAAATACCACAAGACGCATACATATACGAATACCCAGAAGCGGCAGCACTAGCTAAATTACAAAGAGGCGTTTTTTGGCCGCCTGAAGAGATTAAGGTCGAAAAAGATATCCAAGACATGATGGTAAATATGGAACCTCCTGAAAGATTTGGAACAACCTTCTTACTAAAAATGTTTGTCAAATACGAAATATTCATAGGAAACGAGTATTGGGGAAATAGAGTCATGAAAATGTTCCCTAAACCTTGTATACAAATGATGGCCAACTGTTTCTCATTCTTTGAAATAAATGTGCATGCTCCATTCTATAATCAATTAAATGAAGCGTTACACCTAAATACCGAAGAATTCTACAATTCATATACAGAAGACTCTGTCTTAGTAGATCGAATGGACTTCTTAGATAAAATGGTTAGTTCTAAAGATGATTTATTATCATTAGCTGTTTTCTCTATGATCGAAGGCGCCGTATTATATTCTGCGTTCGCCTTCTTCAAACATTTCCAATCTAAAGGTAAAAACAAATTAATGAATGTCGTTAGAGGCATCAATTTTTCTGTTAGAGATGAAAACATTCATTGTATAGGTGGGGCCCTGTGCTATAATATTAGAAAGAACGAAGAAGTTGCTGCATTAAAACTACAATGGAAAGAAGCTTCTTTATTAGATAAAGCAGGATATGTAGACCCTTCAACTTACCAATATGCAGAATTAGAAGAAAAAATAAAAGAAGCTGCTATGAAAATATATGAGCATGAATGCCATATAATCGATACAATCTTTTCTAAAGGCCCTATCGAAGGAATCACAGATATTCAATTAAAGCATTTTGTAGAATCTAGATTAAATATTTGCTTAAAACAATTAGGAATACCCGCTATGTTCATGGTAACTTATAATCCTATAGCAGAATGGTTCTACGAAGGTATTAACGCGTACCAATTAAACGATTTTTTTACTTCAACAGGTAGGGAATATTCTAGGAATTGGAGTGAATCGGCTTTTACCTGGAAACATAAACCCTTATAAGCATAACCTAATCCTCTAAAGTATAAATATTAAATACTTTAGAGAAATTATGAATTATAAAAAGGTTTATGCCAGAATTATACAAAACAATAAGAAAAATAGTAATAGAATAGGTCATGAAAGGCACCATATAATTCCTAGATGCATAGGTGGAGGCGAGGCCAAAAATAATATAGTAATATTACCAGTTAAGGCCCACTTTATATGTCATCATTTATTATCTAAGATATACCCGAACATAGATAAAATCCAAATAGCCTTTGCTATAATGTGTTATACCAAAGATTCAAGAGGTAACAGATATAAAGTAACAAGTAGAGTCTATGAAAATGCTAAGAATAAACATCGTATTTGGATGTCTAATAGAAACGTTACTAAAGAAACTAGAAAAAAGATGGCTGTATCTGCCAAAAAAGCGGTGTACATTAGAGTGGAAGAAGAGACAAAAGAAAAAGATCCGAGAGTGGAATGCTAAAAACGGAAATGCTTTTCAAGGAAGAAAACATACTCAAAAATCTAAAAATTTAATGTCAATTAAAGCCAAAGAACTGAATGCTAAAAACGGGAATGCTTTTCAAGGAAGAAAACATACTCAAAAATCTAAAAATTTAATGTCAAAAATTCATAAAGGGAAAATTATATCTGAAAAGCAGAGAGAAGCCCAAAGAAAAAAGATGGCTAAATTAAAATGGTGGAACAACGGCATAATAAGTAAAAGATTACAAATACGTCCTGAAGGGTTTGAACCTGGAAGATTAACATTTAAAAGAAGAAGAATACAAGAGCAAATATGAAAGAAGAAAATATATTAGAAAGAATTTCAAGGGAACGAAAGCAAGGAATAGCAATAGGATCTATCCCAGAATGGTACACAACAGGAGGTTATCAAATGTACCTGGAAAAATACCAAAACAAAGATGAAACTGTTAAACAAGCGTTCCATAGAATATCTAATGCAGCAGCCAAGCATTTACCTAGCAATATGGCGAATGAATATAGAGTTAAATTCTTTGATTTAATGTGGAAAGGTTGGTTAGCCCCTTCAAGTCCAGTAATGTCAAATATGGGAACTAATAGAGGTTGTCCAGTTTCATGTTCAGGTAATTATATCGGGGATTCCATATATGATTTTTACGATTCAGAATTAGAAACTGCAATGCTAACTAAATATGGCTTTGGTACTTCAAGTTATTTAGGAGATATAAGACCTAGAGGCTCTTCTATATCAATAGGAGGCACCGCTAGCGGCGTTATCCAAGTTGTTAAAGATTACATTCAGCTTTCAGAACATGTATCACAAGGCAATACAAGAAGAGGCGCATGGGCAGGCTATTTAGATATTGATCATGGAGATTTCTTCGAATTAGCAGATTTAGTTGCCGCCGAGCCAGATGGATTAAATATTGGATGGAATATCTCAGACGATTTTATAGAAAGATTAAATAATAATGACGAAGATGCTCATATTAGATACGCTAGAGCTTTAAAAGTCAAATGCTTAACAGGTAAAGGATATTTTGTCTTTATAGATCGGGCAAATCGAGCGAATCCGCCGATGTACACAGAAAATGGATTAAAAGTTAAAGCTTCTAATCTTTGTTCAGAAATTATGCTGCATTCTGATTCAGACCATACTTTTACTTGTGTTTTAAGTTCGATGAATATAGCTAAATTTGATGAATGGGAAGGCACAGATGCAATATTTGATTCAACGATTTTTCTTGATTGTGTAGCCTCAGAATTTATTGAAATGGGTAGTCAAATTAAAGGTTTAGAGAAAGCCGTTAGATTTACCGAAAAAGGTCGAGCATTAGGATTAGGGACCTTAGGGTTCCATAGTTATTTACAACAAAAAGAATGGCCTTATGAATCTTTCAATTCATTTTCATTCAATACTCATTTATACCAACAATTAGACGAGGAATCTTTAAGAGCTTCTAAATACTTAGCAGAACTTCTTGGAGAGCCTGAATGGTGTAGAGGATTTGGATTAAGAAATACCCATCGATGTGCGATTGCTCCTAATTCATCGAGTGCATTATTATGTGGCGGTGTTAGCCCATCAACAGAACCTTTTTGTGAAAATGTGTTTAATCAAACCGGCCCTGCTGGAGAAATTAGAAGAATCAACCCATGGTGCTTAAATCTCTTAAAATCTAAAGGAATGTATAATAAAAAGACTATTAATGCAATTATCAATGATAATGGATCTATTCAAGGCATTGAAGGTTTTAGTGATGAGGAAAAGAGATTAGGATTAACTGCTTTTGAAATCCCCCAAGAAGCTATTTTAGCTATGGCTTCATCTAGACAAAAATATATCGATCAAGGCCAATCATTAAACTTATTTTTTGATTCTAACGCCAAAGAAGAATATATCGCGCATATACATCAACTTGCATTTGAAGATAAATACATCAAAGCTTTATACTACATGAGATCCAAAGCCGGAATTCAAGCTGCTAAAGAGGAAGATTCTTGCCTAGCATGCCAAGGGTAATAAATATGAAAAATAAACAAAGAATAGAAGAAATTGAAACTACACTTAAAATTATTAAATCAAAATTAAGTTGGAAAGATTTAGCAGAAGGTAAGATTCTTAAAATGAAAACCCATTACAATGAATTAGTAGTTGAATATAATTCTTATACAGTATTAAAGAAAAAATTTAAATTAAAGGTAAAATCATGAACAAAGATAACAAAGAACATGTAGGCCATTTAGCCCTACAAATCAATAAAATCGAAAAACAAATCGAACAACACGGCGAAAAAGCCGCCCATAAACTTAAAGTGCGTAAAAGTACGGTTCGAGCTTTAAGAAAAGATTATAAAGATACTACTGGAGTGGCTTTTGGAGAAGATCTACCAGAAGTTGAATCTGAAGGTGTAGTAGGTGACGAAGAGCTATTAATGGAAGATAGTTCAGAATGAATTATGTTGCCGGTATAGATTATTCTATGACTTCTCCGGCTGTTTGCATTCATCCTAAAGATATAGAATGGAATAGTAGGAAATGTAAATTTCTATTCTTTTCTAGTTTAAAAAAACACGCTGACGTTAAAGTAATTGGCAATGTTTTTTATATTGCTAAAAAATCTATTTGGGAAGCTGAAGATAGAATCAAAAGATTTATTGAATTAGGTTCTCAAGTAGAAAATTTTCTTAATAAGGCAAACGTTACAGATGCTTACATCGAAGGATACGCATTTGGGATATCAAAACAAAAAGGAAATCGAGTAGTCCAGATAGGAGAAAATGGAGGCATATTAAGGGCATTCTTAGATAGAATAGCCACGTGTGTTGAAGTTCCTCCGACAAGAATTAAGAAATTTGCATCAGGCGATGGTAGATCAGATAAACTAGCTATGATTGACAAATTTATCAAAGAAACAGGTATAGATTTATACACAACTTTTAACAAGAAAGCGGCTTCATCACCAATCGATGATTTAGCTGATGCTTACTTCATATGTAAATATGCACACGAGGAATTAAACAATGATTGATGAAATTGAATCAGAAAAAGTAGAAGTAGGCACAAAACCTACTCCTAAAAAAGTTACGAAAAAGAAAGTTACGAAAAAGAAAGCTACTAAGAAAAAGGTATCTCCTGAAGTAGTGCCGGCTAAATTAGATAAATCTTCTTTATTTAGCACATTTGATGAATGGTGGGAGCAGAATGCTAACCTACACCAAAACTTGTGTGTTAAGCTTTTAAATAAATTGAATCGTCCAGATCTTAAATATTTTAAAGTACGTAAAGATTTTGGTATGCATTTATCTGAAAAAGATTTATGTCAAAAGGTGTTTCAAAGTTATGCCTGAGATTAAACGACACGACGCGCTCACTATTGAGTATAAAGGAACAGAATATACCAAAATAGATAATCAGTGGTGGGAGCTGATGGAAGAAACTCTAGAACTGATTTATAATTTAGATGATGAACTCGATGAATATTTAGAAGAATTAGAAAATTCCGAATAAAAACATTTACAAATAGTCGCCACCTATGGTATAATATTTCTTTTAATTTTAGAGAATATATTATGGGTGGACAAGCTATCAAAAAATCTGATCGCGTCTTAGTCAACAACGTGATTCCAATTATAGAAAGTTTTTGTAATTTCTACAACATTAATAAAAACAAATTAACAGCTACCGGCTCTACCGCAAGCGCAATAATCCGTAGCCAACAATTATTAACAACTAACCCAGTTAAAGAAGACGAAACTATTGGCGATATAGATTTGATTTTCGATACAACTTGTTATTTATGGGATAGTTTAACCACAATTCCGGGTAATAGCCCTAGAGAAATTTTATTTAAGTATTTGTTATCTGTAAATCCTTCCCTAGAATATTATTTTAATCATAGCGCCCAAATCATATCATTAGCATATTATATAGATGGTAAAAAATACCAAATCGATCTAATATGCACTATGGATGTTAAATTTTCATTATGGATGTATGGAGATCATAGAAACCAAAACTCTAATTACAAAAATTTATATCGAAATTCTTTACTCTCGGCTTGTTCACACTTTGTGAATTATAAATCTACCGTTAATTCAGAACAAAGATTCCTATTTAATTATTCTAGTGGATTGCATTATATTAAATCTAGGACTAGAGGATATAGAGCTAAAGTTGATGAATTAGGCCCAGTATTAAAAAATCCTAAAGAAATGCATAGACAATTTATTAGTAAAGATCCTGATACAATTATCCAACTATTACTAGGCAACTATTCATTAGAAGCCAGAAATTTTAGAAGCTTCGAATCGGTGTGGGAATTTTTAATTAGAAACGTCGATTATGAAATAGTTCAAAAAATCAAAGATAAACATATCGTTTATTTAACTAAAAACAATTACGATCTTCCTAGCGAATACAAAAGTCCTAGCGAATACGGAGAAAAAAAATGAAAACTTTGCAATCAGCAATGCTCAAAGATCTAGGTTTATTAGAATCTATGTTTGGTAGAAGAAGCAAACTTGGGCAAATTATGTGCAATGTAAAAATTGATGCGGTTTGCTTAATATTAGAAAAAGATGAAAATGGACAAATTAATTATTATTCTAGAGCTAAAGTTCCATTAGATAATGTTAAAAGAATCGGAGTCGGGATCTATGAAGGCGCTATAGAATTTTTAAATTCTAAAAGATTAGATTTAATCCCGAATCGAACGGAAATCCATTTAGAAATCTTTCCGAAAGTTTTAGATGAAACTTTACAATTTTCTAAATCTAAATACCAGCCGAGTATTATTGATTATACGGATTTTATGGATGAAGAAGGTACAAGTGGTATTATATTGTCTTTAGCAATTAGTAATGGACAATATTTAAGTGATTCTAGTACAATTGCTAATATTTTAGAAGTTGACTCTCAGCCGAATATTAAACTGGCTAAGGATATTGATCTATCTGCTTTAGAAACAGTATTAAGTACTAAATATGCAGAGATGGATGAATTTTCTTTAGATTACTTTCGCATTTTATTCGATTTAGTTTTAACCGCTGGTAAAATTGTTCCTAATGAAGGTTTTGTAATCCATGATACGGTTTCTAACCAATCATATAAAATTCAAAACCCTGTTTTTAATACTTTTCATAAAGAAAAGAAAGAAGAATTCCAATTAAGTTCTTATAGTAAATATTCCGATACCATGATTGATTTAGTTTTTGACGAAATTGATAAAAACTCGTCTTTAATTAAAACTAAAAAAATATTACACAAAGATGATTATATTTCCTTTGTTTCTGTCGTATCCTGTTTAGTCTACGCTGGTATTAAAGATAGTGTCAATGATTACATTCAAGAGAATAGAGTTGACTTTACAAAGCGCCCTACTCGTCTCAACTATAAAAAACTAGAAGAATATTTTGAAGTAATGGTTCAATCTGAGCCAGGTTTAGAAGATGTATTTAGAATTGTATTATTTAATTTTAAGAAGCTTAAGAAAAGATGCTCTAAAATTATTACAGCAGATCGTAAACAATTAATTAATTCTATCATCAAAATGGGCGAACCATGTTAGAACAAGATGTAATAATTGGGAGGTTTAATCCTCCCCATTTAGGCCATTTGAAAGTCTTTGAAACAATGAAGAACCCGATCATTGTGATTGTTTATACAACCAAAGATACAATGACTAAAAATCCTTTAAAGATTGAGGAACGTATTGAATTATTAAGAGAAATCGCTTCTAATATTCCCAATGCTAAAATTATTCCAAGCTCTACCGGTTTTTTAAACGATATCTTAACCAATATCGATAATGATGGATACAATTATCGAAATTTATATGCTGGAGAAGATCGGTACTATAGCTATCAAACTAATATCGAAAAATACGATCTACCCAAACCTGTTTCCTTAATTAAAACTGAAAGATTTACGTCAGGTACTTATATTAGGCAATGTATTAAAAATAATAATCAATCAATGTTTAAAGCTTTGACTCCTCCCCCAACTCACAAATACTATGATGTTTTATATAAAAGATTAAATCATTTTAGAAAAGAAAGATTAGAGGCATTAGCAAATCTTAGAAAATTTTTAGTTCCAACAGAGCTATACACATTTAAAGGAGATAATTATTCTAACTTGCAAACTACTATCAATCGAAATATTACTCAATGTAGAAAATTTGTCCAAGGAAGGAAAGATTATGCCAGAGTTCAAAAAATACTCGAATTTTTTATTACTTTCATAAAATGTTACAATTTAGAACAAGAGTATGATAAGATGCTTTTAAGTTGTGACACAGATTCTGCATTATCTAAGAAAATGATTAAAAGATTTTCAGAATTAGTAGCACAAAAACAAACTAAACTTAATTTAGAGGTGTAAAATGTTCAATAAAGGTGTACTTGCAATAATCTTATCAATATTAGTAGGAATTTCTATTGTTAATTATATGGATAATCAAGAAATTAAATCTCAATTATCCAATATCGGTCAATTTACCACAAGATCCAATAAAATTTTAGAAGCTTTCTCTCAGTTTACAATAGAATTATCTAAAGCCGTCGAACAAGAACAAATGAGGACTCAAACTTTAGAAACCTTAACTTGTATGACTCAAAATTTATATTTTGAAGGAGGCAATCAAGACTATCAAAGTAAATTAGCAATTGCTCAAATAGTTAGAGAAAGGCAAGAAAAGCCAAAATACCCTAATAATATTTGTGGAGTTGTTAAACAAAAGAAATGGCATAAAGGTAGATGGGTAGGCCAATTTTCATGGTTCACAGACGGTAAACCTGATACAAAACCCACAAATAAGGTCGAGCTAATTGCTTGGAACAAATCTCGTGAAGTAGCTCAAGCCATGATCATCGGTGATTTTAATCGCGACCCGGATTTAATTGGAGCTACTTTATATCATGCATACTATGTCAAACCCGATTGGGATTGGTCTAAAACCAGATACATCAAACAAGTTGGTGATCACTTATTTTACGAGGAAATTTAATGACAGAAAGAAATTGGAATAACTATTACGAATTTTGTGAATTTTGGTATCAAACTACTAAAGAAGATCTAAATTCGCCAAATGACGCAGAAAGAATGAGAAAAGAACTCAAACCGCTTTTAGCCTCTAATATAATGTTAATTAGTTTTAAAAAAGCTAATAGTTCTAAAATTAGGTGCATGAAATGTACTTTGATTCCGGAGCATTTACCAGAAAAGAAAGATTCGGATAAAAAAGAAAATTTAGAAGTTCAAGTAGTAATGGATTTAGAAGCTAAAGCTTTTAGATCTTTCAGATACGACTGTTTAATCGATTACACAATAGAGGAAAAAGTATAAATGTATATTAAATACGCTAAAACGCGTGATGTCAAAGATCCAATAAGAGCCAATGCCGGCGACGCGATAGACGTCTTCATTCCTAACAATTTTAATGCTACAGGTAAAAGAATTTTACCTTCGCAAAATATCGTAATCCCAACAGGCTTAAAATTTGAAGTACCGTTTGGATATGCTTTAATGTTTGTAAATAAATCTGGCGTTGCAGCCAAAAAATCTCTAATTATAGGTGCATGCTTAATTGATCATGGGTATTCAGGCGAAGTCCATTTAGATATTCACAATATTGGCAGCGAAACACGCTACTTAACCAATGGAATGAAATTAGGACAACTAATTCAAATTCCTGTAATGACTCCTTCTTTGCTATGCGTTTTAGAAGAAGATTTGTATAAACAAGTGCCTTTAGTTAGTGAAAGAGGCGAAGGCAAAATGGGCTCAACTAATGACAAATAGTCTCAGTATCGCACAAGCGCAATTATGTATTGAAAGAAGTATCGAAGCGATTGCTAACATGCATAAAATTATATGGGAAGCCCCCTTTTTTAATTTAGTTAGAAGTTTGCATTATTGTTTAGAAAGAGGTAATAAAATTGTAATTACAGGAGTTGGTAAAAATGGAAACATAGCAGCGAAAGCTTCAGAAACTTTTGTTAGTTTAGGATTACCATCTTTTTATCTAAATGCATCTAATTATTTTCACGGTGATGCAGGATTTATAGGGGAAGATGACTTTGTTATAGCATTATCTAAATCTGGTACTACAGCCGAAATACAGGGCATATTTACTCATCGAGAATTAATAAAAAACAAAGTTGAAAATTCTATCTTAATTCATTGTAATCCTGAGTTCGAAAATGATATAATACCTAACTTATGTTTAGGAGAAGTAACTGAAGGCGACGCTAATTTATTGGCTCCTACGGCTTCAACGGCCCTTATCTTATGTTTCTTAGACTGTATTTCAGTAACGCTCTCAGATATGAGAGGATTTACACAGGAAGATTTTTTGAAGTATCATCCAGGTGGAACTTTAAGCGACATTGTAAAAAAGAGGATTAATGAATAAAGAAAAACAAAAACAAAAAGTAGATGTAGTAATAGTTTCTTCTGGTTTAGCTACCAGATTAGAACCTATTACTACTCACCTTCCAAAATGCTTAGTAAATATCGGATCTAAAACCGCATTATTACAACAAATAGAATATTATACTAAGCATTTTAATGTTGGAAAATTTCATGTTATAGTTAACGAAGAATTTCTTAAAATGGTTGAAGGATATTTAATGGCCGCTGGTATCCCAAATTGCTATTTCTATTCAGACACAGAATTTGACGGAAGTGCTGGCGCTATCTTTAGGACTTTTAGTAACAACCCTATCTTATATGACTCTAACGTCATCTTCAATTGGGCTGACATAATCCCTAAAACTAAATTTTATATTGATTACAGCATGCCAGGAATCGCTTTAAACGGAGATCGATGTAGATTTAGGTATATTAAATCTTTAGATTCTATTATTCCGAGCGATAATGGAGATGTTATAGGAATTTATTATGTTCCTAAAGGATTTCTTAAGAAGAAATGGAAAATAGGATCAAAACCGCCGACTGGGGATCTAATACATTTATTTGATCCTAAATCTTTTAATCCGATGCCTATATTTAAAGTATTAGATTTTGGCGATATGACTAAGCTTAAAGATGCTACTACTTTTTTACAAGTATGTCGAGATTTTAATAGGGTAGAAATTGGAGATAACTATGTTAGAAAATATTCTAATAACAAAGCTGGCGATAAATTACAAAAAATAGAAATGTCTTGGTACGATCATCTCAAATCAGATGAATTAACGCCAACTGCTGAATATAAGTCTGCTTCAGTTTTTAAACCAAGTAGAAATACTGTTGTAGCCCAAAAATATATTAAACTTTCTCGAATTCGAGGAACTGCTATTGCTCAAAAAGAAAAATCTAAATTTAAATATGTTTTGAAAGCAATTAGCGCTATTAAAAAGTTGCATGTTTCATCAGAAGCTAGAATATTGCCGTCTAAAACAATCATTAGAGACATTATTAAAGAATCTCACGAAAAAGTAGTTCAGCGAACACATAGATTAAAAACTTTATTAGAAAGCTTAGGAGAAATTCATTCGGTAAATGGAATTAAAATCGATTCGAATTATTTTAATGTTTCTAAGGCTCTATCAGAAAGATTAGTAGATTATTATCAAAATACTGTGTGCGGAGTTTATACTTTCATACACGGGGATCCTAATTTCAGTAATATGATTATAGATCTTGAAGATAACGTTAAATTAATAGATCCTAGAGGATATTTTGGTCATAATCAATTGTATGGTTTAGAAAAATACGATTTTGCTAAAATCTTATATGGTTGCAGCGGATATGATAATTTTAATGAAGACCCATTATATGCTATCAAAGGTTTAGAAGATGGAAATTTAGAATTAGATATTCCGCCATTTTTAAATAATTTTATGAATTTAGATAATTTTTTTGACGAAGAAACTTATTTATGGTTACCAATTATCTGGATTAGTTTAGCCGGATATTTCAGTAACAATCCTATAAAGTCTTATTCAGCATATTATTATGGTTTATATTTAGCAGAATTGGTGAAACAAAAGTTTTCATCTAATAAAAACCGGACAGGTAGAATATTATTAGATAATACTATCGCGACTTGCTTTAACGAACCTAAAGAATTTGTAATAAAAACTAAATGTCCCGGAAAATGGATGCTAATAGATAAAGAAACAGGTGAAGAATATATCCCGAACTCTAACTCAACACAATTACATGAAATGTGGGACAAACAATGAAATACGTAATAGATATTGATAATACCATATCAGTGTGGAATGAAGACCGTGATTATGATAATTTCGAACCTATTCAACCAATGATAGATAAAATTAATAAGCTTTATGACGAAGGCCATATAATTGTTTTTAATACCGCTAGAGGTATGTCTTTTTACAGTGAAAAAAGAAATCAAATTGAAAACAATAATAGACCTATAATTGAAAAGTGGTTGATAAAACATAAAGTTAAATACCACAAATTATATCTTTGTAAGCCTCTCGGAGACTTTTACATCGATGACAAAAATCTAAATATAGAGGAATTTTTAAAAATATGAGTAAATGTAAACATATAGAAACTAAAACTTTTGAAGAAGCTTTCATTAAAGTTAATAAATTAATTCGAACCAATCCAGATTTTAACCTAGAATCTAGAATAGGGCAATGCCAAGAATGTCATACGGTATCTTTTACTGTAGAAGATCCTACAACGTTCGAATTTCAGAATACTAATATCAATCGTATTCCTTATCACTACGCAGAAACATTCTACGATTTTATGATGTCTGGTAAAGAAAACGCCTTAGAAGCTTTCAAAAATTATTCTGCTGTTATCCCTTTTATAGATAAACCTAAATCGAAAGATATTCCGGATAATTTTAATTCTTTATATGGCCCTCGGATTAAAAGACAATTAAAATCTATTATTAAAGAGCTATCAGATAATCCTGAATCAAGAAGAGCTACCATCCTAATTCTTAACGAATCAGATCATGTTTTATTAGATAAAGACGAAACTTTAGAATTTCCTTGTACTATTTCTATGACTTATTTTATTAGAGATGGAAAATTAAATGCTCAGGTCGATATGAGATCTCAGAATACTGCAATTGTCTTACAATTGGATATGTATTTACAAGGAAAAGCTCTATGCTATTTAGCTTCAGTTCTAGGAGTTGGTTTAGGATCTTTTAGTTCAACAATGGTTTCTGGTCATATTTTTGATCGAGATTTTGAATATATCGATGCAATTATCAATGAGTAAAATTATAGTTCCTATGTATAGTATGAGATCGCACACCAGCGGTCTCTACTCTATTTTAAAAGATGGTAACCTCAAATTGCATCTTTGCCGAATGGATCTTGATAATGATTATTTAGTTATCCCAGATCGTGTTGCGGATTTACAAGAGTTTTTGGATCTTAAATTAATAGATGAATGTCGAATCATTAAAGCTAGATACGGACTTAATACAGTTGATACTAGGGTAGGGTTTTGGTCTCAAAACACTAGATTGATAGATAATATTGTAGGATCTGATATTCCTTTAATAACAGACATTACTGGCTACGCAGGAGATAGAACATATAGTAATAATTTTAATATTACAAAGTTAGAACATTTAGATCGCCCTTATATCGATGACTTTTATGCAACAGATGTTTTGTCAATTTTACACGCAGATAAAACTACTGTATTAAACCGATGTCAAAAAGACTATATATTACAACACTCTCCAGAGGTTTCTTCATCTAAAATAGAAGTAAATCAAAAAGTGATTTCTAAAAAATATTTTGATTTAGTTGGTTTAGATTTTAATTTAGATTTTAAAATAGGTAAAAACGATATTTTCTTTCCTTTTAGATTAACAGATCGAGCTTATAAGTTTGAAGAAGTAATAGATACTTATACAGATTGTAATATTTTTATCACTGATCCTAATGAAAGTTTTAGTAAATTTCGAAATCCTCCTTCTAATATCAAATTAATTAAGCCAAATAAGCGAGAATATTACGGAATATTGTTTAATCAGCCTAAAATAGTGTATAATGAGAATCCACAAGAAGTGTTTCATCCTGGATTAGCAGATTTTATTTATTTTAATTGTGATATTATCTGCCCGTATGAAATCCCTAAACTCAAAGAGGTATTAAATGACTAAAATTAAGTTAATTATGGTAGATGGCCCTGATGGTGCTGGTAAAACTACCTTCATCAGAAGCTTATTACAAAAACACAAAGCTAAATTATTTACAATGCCTAAATCTGCTCCAGATGGTTCTTTGATGAAAATCAACACTGCCAAGCAT
Source organism: Candidatus Izemoplasma sp. (assembly GCA_045046715.1). GTDB lineage: Bacteria > Bacillota_I > Bacilli_A > Izemoplasmatales > Izemoplasmataceae > JASFZA01. The sequence continues at coordinate 35,790 of JASFZA010000007.1, read as the reverse complement.
TTCGAAATAATGAAAGCTTTTTTAGTTTTGTTAGATCCTAATTACACTTATATTTTTGATAGATGCTATTTAAGCAATTTAGTATATGATGAAAATCAATCTGAATCTATGATATTTAGAGAATGGCTATTAGAAAAATCTGAAATAAATTTATTAGAAATCATTTTATTAAGAAATCACGTTGTTGAAGATTTTGAAGATGATAAAATATCCTTAAGTCGAGATCAATTTAACCGAATTATAGATCGATATGAATTATTTTCTAATTATTTAACACCTCCTAAGATTTTTAACACTATTATCTGGGGATATGACGATTTTACCGATATGCCATGCGTTACTAGCGTGAGTCAAATGCAATTTGATTTGGCTCATTTAGAAGTAGAGAATTTTATCGATGTATAGACATGAAAAAGACACATTTACTCTGAATAATATAAAATTTTATCGATTTATAGCTGAAGATGAATATGGCTCTAGGTGTGAAACCTTTTCTATTAATGGCAAGATATGTACAGAATCTGAATATGTTCGACTTGTAAACAAAGAAAGAGTTCTTAACAAATGAGTAGAATTTCTAAAGATCAATACTTCATAAATATAGTTAAAGAAGTAAAGATGAGAGCCTCCTGTTGTCGAAACCAAGTTGGGTGCGTTTTGGTAGATCACTTAGGGCATATAGCTTCAACGGGGTATAATGGACCTGCTGCAGGAACCCCTAATTGCACTTCGAATTCGCCTTGTCACCCTGAAGCTCTAGAATCTAGTAATAAATCTTTTACTAAATGTGAAGCTATCCATGCTGAACAAAATGCTTTATTACAATGTTCTAATGTTTATGAAATTCACACCTGCTATGTGACTTGGTCGCCATGTTTAACTTGTGTTAAACTCTTATTAAATACTACGTGTTGTAGAATCGTATTTGTTGATGAATATCATTCTGCTAAAGATGCTAAAGATCTTTGGATTAAAGCCAAGGGTAAAGAAAATTGGATTCATTCCAAAGAGGAAAAAATATGAGAAAGAATGTTGTAAAACAATTGTCTGAAATTGATCACATTTTAAAAAGGCCTGGGATGTATCTTGGAGATACTTCAGTTTCCAAACAAATTAAATGGGTATTAGAAGAAGACCTCCTGTTAAAGAAATCTGTTAAAATTTGTCCAGCGCAATTAAAGATGTTTGATGAAATTATATCAAATAGTATTGATGAAGCTTTAAGAACAGATTTCAAATTCGCTAATTTAATAGATGTTGATATTGATGGAGATACTATTATCATTAAAGATAACGGTAGAGGAATTAGTTCAGAAATAGATAAAGAAACTGGTAAATCTCAAGCTGAAATGGCCTTTACTAGCCTTAGGGCAGGTGGTAATTTTGAAGATGATGATGTAGTGTCAATTGGCACACATGGGCTAGGAGCTTCTTTAGTTAACATTTTTAGTAAGAAGTTTACAGCTTCAACTCATGACGGAATTAATTTAAGCGTAATAAGCTCCGCAAATAATATGTATAAGACAACTTATACAAGTGCACCAACAAATTCTAAACCATACACTAAAATCAAATACACTCCTGATTACGCCAGGTTTGGCTTAAAAGGCTTAGATGAGGCTCACTTAAAGTTATTGCATAAAAGAGTCTTAGACTTAGCCGTCGTTTACCCTGATATCAAGTTTAAATGGAAGAAGAAGTTAATAAAAACTAAACTTTTTAAACATTACATCGAATTGCTAGATCGACCGGCTGAAATTTTACAAACGGATAATTTTAGATTAGCGGTGGTTTCGTCTGACGAACCAGACCAAATTTCTTTCGTTAATGGTATCGATACCTATGAAGGTGGTACTCATGTTGAATACATTACAAATCAAATCACGTATAAGCTAAGAGACTTATTACTTAAAAAATATAAAAGATGGAAGATCAAACCTTCAGATGTAAAAAATCATTTAACAGTGGTTTTAATTACCAATAAAATTAAAGGTGCAAAATTTAGATCTCAAACAAAAGAATTTATTACTAATCCAGTGAGAGAATATAAAGGCATTTTAGATATTGAAAATGATGCATTTTTTCATAGATTACTTAGAAATCAGGCTTTAATAGATCCTATTATTGAAACTTATAAGCTTAAACAAGAAGTAGCAGAAAGAGTGGCAAATAACCAAGCTCTTAGAGATGCTAAGAAGAAAAAAGTATTATCGCATATTCCTGCAAATCACAAGAATCCTGAAAAGCGACAATTGTTTATTTCAGAAGGTGGGTCAGCTATAGGATCTTTATCTAAAGTGAGAGATACGGCAATTCATGGAGGATATCCTTTAAGAGGAAAACCTATGAATGTTACCGGACAATCGATGGCTAAGATTTTAGGCAATAAAGAATTGACAGATTTAATGAATATTATCGGGCTAGAATATGGTAACCCTGAATATGGTAAATTAAATTATGGCCAGATTAATATACTAGCTGATGCCGATTTAGATGGATATTCAATTGTTGGACTCTTATTAAACTTCTTAAGAAAATGGCCAAGGTTATTTTCAGAAAAAAGAGTTCATGTTGTTTCATCTCCAATATTAAAAGCGGAATTTAAGAAAGAAGTGGTTTACTATTATACTTTAGAAGATTATAATAAGGCCGTAAGCGCAGGTAAAGTCAAAGGCGAGATTACATATTTAAAAGGTCTTGGCTCTTTAACCGAAGACGCTTATGAAGATATGATACATCATCCAGTTATTGCACAGATGAGTGAAGTAACGGCTGAAGATGATGTTCAATTAAGTGTTGTTTATGGCAACGATCCTAAAAAACGTAAAGAATGGATAATGAATAATGACTGATATAGTTTACCCTAAGTTAAGCGAAGAAGAGAAGCAACCAATTTATCAATATCTTTTAATGATCAAAAGAGATCATCAAATTGAGAATTTAACTTCTCTTCAAAATATGAATTGGTACACAATTGCGTATAATCCTAAAGGATGCAAACTTGAAGATAAAATGAGAATCAATCATTTGATAAAACTCAAAGTCTTCCGGTATATTGATAATAATTTATGGCTAAGTCGATTTTTTGTTCAAACACCTGAATTTCTAGAAATAGCTGAGAAAATGAATGCAAATTAAATCGATTGAAAATTATCTGAACAATGAGTGTAAAGAATACGCTAAATATGTAGTTTATTCAAGAGCAATCCCTTCTATCATGGATGGTCTTAAACCTAGTCAGCGTAAAATTTTATTCACCGCCTTAAAAGTAGCTAAGAATAAAAAAGTAAAAACCAAAGCGTTAGGTGGACAAACGATAGCAACTGCTAATTTTCATCATGGCGACGCTTCATTAGATGCTGCTTCTACTTTAATGGCAGGCGATTGGAATAATAACGCTCAACTATTACAAGGCGAAGGTAATTTTGGATCTCGAATCGTTAATGAAGCCGGGGCCCCGAGATACACATTTGTTAAAGTACACGAAAATTTTGATAAGTGGTTTTTAGACCGAGAAATTTTATTACCACAACCTGACCCAGAAGATCCTGAGCCATTATTTTATCTCCCAATCATTCCATGGGTTTTGGTTAACGGGATTCAAGGTATTGCAGTAGGTTTTGCCACTAATATTTTGCCAAGAGATCCTATTGGGCTTAAAAAAGCTTGTATATCAGTATTAAACGATAGAGAACCTTTAGATAAATGGCTTACTCCTAAATACCCAGATTTTAAAGGAACCGTTGAAAGAGTAGTTGGCTTAGATTCTAAATATTTAATCAAAGGCTGCTTTAATAAACCAACACCTACTACAGTTCAAATAACTGAAATTCCATATGGAGTAGAAAGAGAAAAATACCTGGAAGGATTAGAAAAACTTAAAGACGCTAAAAAGATTTCAAGTTATACTGAACAATGCGGCAAAAAGGGTTTCTTATTTACAATCAAACTTCCTATTAAATCTAAAAATTTAAGTGATGCTAAACTATCTAAACTTTTAAAACTTGAAAGGCCTATAACAGAAAGCTTAACAGTAATTTTAGAAAATGGCCAATTAAAAAAGTTTGAATCAGCTTCAGACCTAATTAAATATTTTATAGAAGTTAGAAAGGCCTTTTACCAAAAAAGATACGAACATAAAATTGGCGAAGCCACTAAAGAAAAAGAATGGTTACTCAACAAATATAAGTTTATTAAAAAGTTTGTAGATGGAGTTGCAACTATTGAGAAAAAGAGCCGAGCTGAGATCAAAGAAGTAGCAGATTCTGTCGATCCTAAGTATAGCACAGAACTTTTAAATCTTAAAGTTTATAGATTTAACAAGGATGAATTAGAAGCTATTAAAAAAGACGGAAGAATCATTAATAAAGATGTACAAAGATGGTCAACTATTGATATAATAGAGGCTTATGAAAAAGATTTAAAATCAATAGGTGATAAATGATAATAGTAGATTATTCAAACGTTTTAATTAAGGCAGTTTTTACTCAAGGAGTCGAGACTGATAAAATTGAAAATCTTAGAGCTTTGATCCTTTCTCAATTTAAATCTCTGAAAATGAAGTTTAGTTCTGATTACGGTAGATTTGTAGTAGCCTTAGATGGTCAAAAAAATTGGCGTAAAAAAACTTTTGAACATTATAAGTATCGTAGAAAAATTGGTAGAGCCGAATCCCCGTTAGATTGGGGAGCAATCTTTGCTATGTCAAGTGAAATTATAGAAGAGTTTAGACAATATCTTCCATATCAATTTCTTAAAGTAAATATCTGTGAAGCCGATGATATTATTGGATACATGGCTGCTAATTCAACAGAAAAAACTTTAGTATGTTCATCTGATAAAGATTTTATACAATTATTACAATTCCCGCACGTGGATTGGTATTCATTACATCATAAGAAATTAATGACGTGTGAAGATCCTTTAGTCTGGCTTGAAGAACAAATAATTAGAGGTCAAAAGAAAGATGATATTCCAAATATCTTATCTGCTGAAGATCATTTTGTTAATTCTCCAGATAAAAGGCAAAAGGTTATTTCTGCTAAATTTTTGGCACAATGCCTAACATCTGAACCAGAAAAGTTCTGTCCAGATAAAGAAACCCTGGATAGATATAACATGAATCGTATTCTGTTAGATTTAACCGCTCAACCTGAACATGTAATAACAGCAATTCAAGAAGCTATTGAAGAACCGTATTTACAAAACAACCATAAAATTTACAAATTTTTCTCATTAAAAAAATTAAAGCTTTTTATGAGATCTAACTTAAGCGCATTCTGCGAGGACTTTACATAAAATGAACTATAGACATTATTCAGTATTAGAAATCTTAAATATGATTACTGATACACCAGGCCGAATTGATAAGATAAACCTTATTAAAGAAGCTGGATCAGTCAATGAAGACTTTAAACAAACATTGCATTTTGCATACACTCCACACTTAAATTACGGTATCAAAAAGTTTGAAACTGGGCCACCATTTAAGAATTGGCCTGATGGCAAGAAACTATCTAGAATTTATAGACTATTTCTTCCTTTACTTTATAATCGAGACCTTACCGGCAATAGAGCTCTTCAAAAATTAATGTTAACAACTAGTGGAATGAATGAAGATGATGTTGAAGTATTAAGAAGAGTTTTAGAAGGAGATTTAAAAGCAGGTTTTAGCATCTCTTCTATTAATAAAGCTTTTCCTAAATTTATAGATACTTATAAAGTTTCTTTATGTGAAAGATTCTCTAAAAAGACCATGGATGAAAAAGAATATCCATTAATGGCAGAAGTTAAACAAGATGCTATGAGAGTTAGTTTCCATATTACTTCAACAGGCAGCGTCATCGCCAAGGCAGGTAGATCTGGCAAACCAATTCCACTACCTGAAGATTTTGCTAATGTGATTTCTAAACTTAAATATAGTAATGAACCTGCAATTGTAGTAGATGGAGAAATTCACGTCTTAGATAAAGATGGTAAATTACTTCCTAGACAAAAATCTAATGGCATCATTAATAAAGTTATGAAAGGTACTGCTTCTATCGATCAACTAGAACGAATCAAAGCAGTAGTTTGGGACATTCTAACAGAAGACCAATTTCAAGCTGGAGAAGGATCTGTTCAGAATATTAAAAGATTCAAAGGTCTTGAAAGCAGAGTAGATAAAATTAAAGATTCTAGAGTTGAAGTTGTAGAGCATACTATGTGCAACAATTTTGACGAAGTTTTACAATATTTCCAATACCATATTGGTAAAGGCGAAGAAGGTATCGTAGTTAAAGATCCTAAATCTCTTTGGAAAAATAAAAGAACTAAAGCATGGATCAAAATTAAAGCTGAATACGAATGCGATATGTATGTTTCAGGTGTATGCGAAGGCACTGGACGGTTATCGGGAAAGCTCGGTTCCTTTCAATGCGAATCAGAAGATGGCTTGGTTACGGTAAATGTTGGAAGTGGATTCACTGATAAACAACGTACTGACTATTTTAACAAAGGTTCAATTGGGAAGGTTGTATCCCTGAAGCATGCAGGCTTACTAGAGACTAAAGGAGACTTTCATCTATATTGTCCAATCTTTTTAGGATTCAGACACGATACAGATGAAGCAGATGACCTCAGCGCAATCAAAGAAGAAAAGCTAAGAGGATTATAGACTTGTGAAATTAACACAAACTATATATGAAGGTAATTATTTAGGAATTATGTTTATTGCTTATATTTTAGAAGGGAGTTCTTATGAACCTCCTTCTAAAATAGAATTTAAATTAAATTTACTTAAAGTTTCTAATAATATTATCTTAACAGAAAACGTAGTTGATGTTAGAAACTATCTCGGCCATATTTTTAAAGAAACACAATTAACCGATCTTAAAATTTCCGGTAACGACCTAACATTAACTACTAATTATAGATGGTCTGATACAGACAGAGTTGAACAATATTCTTATAAATGTATAGATAGAATAATTGAATTCTTACGATACAAGCACTTTTGTATTGGATCAAATACGTATTGTCCTTTAAGTCAAGGATATTATATTAATGAACACTTTATTTCAGATGTTTGGATAGAAGAAAATAAAGATCTATTCAAAATATGGAAAATTCAAAATAGGATGTTAATGTGAAAGTAATAATTACTCATTTTATGGGAAGCAATGATTTTTGTCCTTATCTTCATTTCACTGGAGGATTAATTGTCAATTATGAATCTATAGAAACTCCAGATAAAAGAGACACATGGCTAAAAACTTTATCAAAATCCGACTTAGCGATAGCTAACAATGGGTTTGAGTATGCAAAAACAGCAGAATTCAGACAATTATATGAACATCCAATCGAAACTAAAGATCTGTATAAAACTTTCTTTAAAGAAGTTAAAAATAATGATTTATTTGTAAGAATAGATAAACCTGATCCTAGACTAAGGTCTAGAGCTATAGATTTAAAAATATCTAGAGAAGATTTAGAACAGCGATACGTTAGCGGTTCTTTAGTTTCAGATGTAATTAAAGCTATCGAAGAAGATGTCAAACTTCAAATGAGTCAGATAGGAACCGATATTCGTTATTATGTGTATATGGTAGGAGTTCTGCAAAGAGCTAATAAAGATGTACCAGATACTCAATGGATACTAGATAATAAGCCTAAAGAGCTCCCTCAAGCGGTCTTTGACGTTAAGGCGAGATATTATATTTCAAAGTAATAATTTTTAATAAAGGAAAAATAAATGAACGGTAAGCAATGTAGAAAAATCAGAACCACAGCAAAAGAAATGACTGTAGGGGCTCCAATGGCAGATTATTATATGCACCATGAGAGCTATCATTCAGTTAAAGGTAAAACATATTCTAAAAGACTAGCTAAAGGTTGCACAAGATATTTGTATCAAAAAATGAAGGATATCTTTAGAAATAAAAATAGGACGATCTCCCACCTGTCATGAGTGGGTCTAAATATTATCTAGTTGAGGCTATGCACCGTTGGATCACTGATACCAACGGTGTTCCTGAAATTATGGTTAGAACAGATTTTAAAGATCTAATGATTCCTCCAGGCCTAGGTCAGAACGGAGTTGTGGTTTTTAATATATCATATTCTTCGACTTTAGGTCTTAAAATTGATGAAGAAGGTATTATGTTTAGCGCCATGTTTTCTGGGATCAGTCAGAACTTGTATATACCCATGCAGAGTCTAATTTCTATATTCCCTAGAGGGAACAGAAGAGAAGGATTAATATTTAACTTAGGTAGCCATGGCACCGCAGAAACAGAGGCTTTAGATAAACCAGGTTTTGGAGAGTTGGATCATCCTAAAGTCTTCAATAAGCCCAAGTTAAAAATAGTCTCTTCTAATAAAAAGATAAAAAAGACTAAAAACCTTAAAAACCTGTTTACTTTAGTATAAATAGTTGATATAATGACTAAATAAAAAATACTCCTGTAGTTCAGTTGGTAGAACAGTGGACCGATAATCCATACGTCGCTGGTTCGAGTCCAGCCAGGAGTACCAAATTGGGTCGCTAGCTCATCAGGTAGAGCAACAGACTTTTAATCTGAAGGTGCGGAGTTCAAGTCTCCGGCGACCCACCAAAGAATATCCAGAGGTAGCTCAAAAATTAGAGCGTTCTCACTCAAGCCCGTAGCTCAGTTAGGTTAGAGCAGCTTCCCTAATAAGGTGGCGGTCGAAGGTTCGAATCCTTCCGGGCTTACCATAAGAGAAAGGTTGGTGGTGAAAGTCCATCCTTCTGGACCAATATTATGAGAAATATATGATAAATAAAAATTCTATTATAGATGCTTATTGTTTGATTAGAAAAATAGATCATACAATTCCTGATGAAGTTTTAAACTTCATGAAAGAAAGCGCACTAAGTAAATTGCAAGAATTTTCAAATGAACCTCTTATCCATATTTGCTTTATTAAAGCTTATGAATATAAAGGTTGGAAGTTTGAATATGATCGAGGTAAACCTTATGGACCTTGGCCATTAAAGAAAGATCTAGAGCCACGTGAAAGAGCTGGGCAAGTGTTTTATAACTTGTTTTCAGAATTTTATAAACTCGAAGATGCAGAACAAGAAAAATATAGAATCGAAATTTAACAACAGAGAAAAAAATATGACAAAGAAAACAAAATTAAATATAGCTGAATCAAAGGATGGACTAAGGCGTAATGGATCACCAGAAGATAAAGTTGCAGTTGCTGTAGTGCTTGATGTTCAAGTATTTGTACAACTACAAAGTTTCTTAACAGAATTCCCTTATAAACGAGTCGAACCTGTTTTGAAATCTCTTGCTCAAAATTCAAGAGGTATAAATAAAGAACAAATGGATGTAATTTTGAATAGTCAAGATTAAATTAAATCTGGGGAGGTAGCTCAGTAGGTAGAGCATCGGATTGAAAATTCGCGTGTCGAGGGTTCGATTCCCTCTCTTCCCACCAAACAAGGTATATTATGAAAGATTTTAATGGAAATTTAGTGAATATGGGTAACAGTGTTGTCACCCTTCTTTATAATCACAATAGAACGCCAGAATTTGTTAAAGGCGTTGTAGTGGGAATAACAGAAAAAAGTATTAAAGTAAAGTTAGCAAGTAAGAATCCGTACTATCCATATCACGGAGAAGTTTGGAAAAAGGCTGCTCTCGTTTTAAAAGATATATCGACATTTTTACCAAAAACCTCTTTAAAAGAAAATCCATATCAATGTAGACCTTGTCCGGAGTGTGGTGAGTTTGCTAATGGTACGGAAAGATGCATGGATGGTAATATGTCTTGTAAAAATGGCCATGAATGGAAACGATAACGATAAACGAAAAAAATAGTATTCCGATTATTTAACGTAATCGGAGACGAAAATGCAAAAGTATCAAAGAAAGGGTTCTTGCTATGGCCATCATAAAATAACCCACTTTTACCAATTTCTTAAAGAAGTAGATAAAGGTAAAACAAGTGATGGAGTTCCTGTGAGAATCGGGAAGAAACAATTATATGGTATTGACAATTATAAATCATTTGAATGTTTTTATAGTTCATGTCATAAAAGTTGGAAGAACCAAACTAAGGTAAGAAAACAATATTTAAAGAGTGTAAAAAGGAAGGTATAGCGTAACAGCACTAAGACATGTGACCGATGAAACAATGAACTTCGTCGGCTTGTAGAGTTCACATACGACCCTTTTTGAATATTTTTATAAAAAAGTAAAATAAATGTTTCAAGTATAAATAAGGTATGGTATAATACACCTTCTTATGAATAAAGAGTTATAATACACCTTCTTATGAATAAAGAGTTATATCCCATTCATCTAGTGGACTAGGATACCCGCCTTTCACGCGGACAACACGGGTTCGAACCCCGTATGGGATGCCAATTCTTTTGAAATAATTTTAAATTAACTTAGTAAGGAGACACGATATGAAAAATGTATAATTAAAGTAAACGGTTTTGGGAAGTAGCTCAGTTGGTAGAGCACTAGGTTTTGATCCTAACGGTCCTCAGTTCGAGTCTGAGTTTCCCATCCATTCTATATTGCATAACACATATTTGGTGCAATAATGGTTTGATAGTTTAGTACAGATTGGCTCCACTAGAGTGAAGTCCCCATAAAACTATCGTTACACCCTGGTATAGCTCAGTTTGGTAGAGCGCTGGTTTTGGGAATCAGAGGCCGGAAATTCGAATTTTCCTACCGGGACCAAATTTGTTGAAGAACTAAAATGTTTAAAGGTTCATTAAAAACTTTTCGGTGCATCTAGGCACGTCAAACAGAGAACTATTAAAAGTTTTCCTAGATCGCAATTATGCGAGGTGAGAAACTCTTCTCCTTAAGACCATAATTCGTATTAAAAGAGCGTTTTTACAAGGGTAAGATCTTTGATTATAAGTTTTGACGTTAAAAACTAACGAACATCATAGTTGTATTAACTTGATACGACGAAATTAAATTAGGATCGGTAGCTTAGCTGGCTCAAAGCACTCGCCTGTCACGCGAGATATCACGGGTTCGAATCCCGTTCGATCCGCCATTTAATATCATGTGCAGTGCTGAGGATAACATGCACGGCATAAGGAACCAACTCGCGACTAATGGCCTTATTAACAGAATATGATATTTTTAGTCCGACCCTATCAATATTACCAAGTAGATAGGCACCCTAAACATTCGTAGTTGCTCAAAGTTTAGGTTAGTTGAGCAAGTGAGGTAATTGACTTATAGGAACAGACTATTATATTATTTTAGTCCTTTAGCTCAGTTGGGAGAGCATTTCCCTTACAAGGAAGAGGTCGTCAGTTCGAGTCTGACAAGGACCACCAATTTAAAGAGGTTATTATGAAGGAAGTTTGTTTGATTGATGGTGAAGCTCACCCAAGTGCTATAAGTGCATTTAAATATGTTAAAGATATTATGATTAATAAGGCTAGCATAGTAGAATCTATAGCAAGTACTTCTTTATCAGGTAATAGAAATGCTGAAGTTTGTTTATCTACGATTAGAAGAATACAAACAGGACAAACAGTGAGTGATAGATACGTTTTAGGTTTAGCTTGGCTATTCCAAAAAGTTTTAGAAAAAGACTCCCATTAGCTCAATTGGATAGAGCACTAACCTTCTAAGTTAGGTGTTAGAGGTTCGAGTCCTTTATGGGAGGCATTTGGTTCAAACTAGATTTGAACCATATAAATAGTGTATGAAGATATATTATACTGTTTATAAAACTACTAATCAAATTAATGGAAAGGTGTATATTGGAGTACATAAAACTAAAAACATTAATGATGATTATTTAGGATCTGGAAACCATTTAAAATACTCTATTAAAAAATATGGTAAAGAAAATTTTACTAAAAAAGTTTTAAAAGTATTTACAAATCCAGAAGATATGTTTAAAATAGAATCTTTATTAGTTAATGAAGAATTTGTAAATAATAATAAAACTTATAATTTGAAATTAGGCGGCGAAGGTGGGTGGGATCATATTAATGATTTACCTCAATCCGAAAAGCAAATAAGGCAAAGATTAGCTTGGCATAAAGCCGGTGTTAAAGCATACCAAAAGAAATATAAAAATAATAAAGTTTTTGCTAATACTCAAAATCTTTGGAGACGAGAAAAATTAATAATAGGTAGAGCTACTATTAAAGAAAAATATCCAAATGGCACTTGGAAAGGTAAAACTCATAGCAAGCAAACTAAATTAAAAATGAGTTTAGCCGCTAAAGAAAGATTAAAAGATCCTAAGAAAAATTCACAATATGGTACTATGTGGATTTTTAACGAAAAGTTACAAAAATCAAAAAAGGTTAAAAAAGATTCCTATCTACAAGAAGGTTGGAAGAAAGGCAGAAAAATATATTAAAGTGGAACTGTTGAGCAGCGTTACCGGTTCCTTTACATAATTCTAGTCTACGGCCAGGTGGTTGAATCCATTGATTAGAATTGTGACTTGGTTGATCACCTGTAACGCTGCATTAATTAGAGAATATTATGAAAAAATACAACATTTTAGAAATGGTTAAGAATAAAACTGTAAAATTTACATATTACAGGAAGAACCATTTATACTATGTAACGGAATGTGGATTTGAATTCCCGGTTCCTATGGATGATATTGGTGATGCAACCTTTAACGCAGTTGAAAAGGCTACATTATTAATGAGATACATAAGAAAACATATCAAAACAATAACAAATTAGGTCATACTGAGTGTTGGAGAGCTTTAGCGGATTGTAAACTCGCTGCCCTTGTGCTGAGAAGGCTCGAATCCTTCTATGACCACCAATTTAGGATTATTATGAAATTAAAAAAACCTTTAACAGAAGGTAAAACATTAGATTCGAAACAAAGAGAACTAAGATCTAATTTAAAACCATTGAAAGCACCTCCTTCACCGATGGTTAATAAAAAATAAGCGGGTAAGTCAAAGGCCGATCGCGAGCCTTCCAAGCTTTGCAGAGTGGAGTTCGAATCTCCTCATCCACCCCAATTAAAAGGTAAATTATGAAAGATGTAGCAGGAATTGAATTAGAAATAGGAGACATGGTAGCTTATTGCAAAGTAGGTTATAGTCGATTAAAAACAGGTCTTATTGTTAGCTTTTCTCCAAAAGGAGTAACAATAGACGATTCTTCTAACGGATATAGAAGCTCCATTAATAGATCATTCGATCAAGTCTCAAAAATCAAAGTCCCAAATCAAATGATAGGAAGAGGTTTAAGAACTAAGCCAGAACCGGAAATCACTGGCATTTTTATGCAAGCTGAGAAAATGAATACGGGAAGAATTTATAAATGAATAGACGTAAATTTTTAAAAGTATTCGGAGTAGGAGCCGGAGTATTAATGGCTCCTACTATTATTTTAAAAGGTAAGGCTTCACCTATAGATTTCCCTAAACCTAATAATATGGCTCCTTTAATAATGGGGAGAATAAGAAGATGCTATCCATCTACTATTGCTAGCGAATTAGTCGGAGTTCATCCTATGAAAAGGACCTCTTCTGCAGAATTGAGAATTGTATATAGCAGTTTTGAAACTAATGAACCTACAACATAGAAAAGAACTCAACAAGGCTCTTTAATTCGTCTAGGGTTGCGTCAGATTTGATTCTATTAGCTCTATAACTGATTACTACAATATTATCTTCCCTATAGCCTAGAGCGCTATCTATACGATCTATAGAGTAACTATTATCTTGCGGTCTACGAGAATTAAAAGTTAAAGGCATCCCAAGTACTGGACAAGTAATAGGAAATGTTAGTTCATACAAATGAGAAGGAGCTAATAGAAATTCTATCCCTCTTTTCTTAGCAGAACCCTTTAAATGATTGTAAAGTTGTTTAATATCTTTTTGATGTACATCCATACATTATTTATTAGCATATAAATATCATATCTAAACAATTAACGGAACCCACCAATGGCATTAGAAACTTTAAAAAATATTACAAAAATCAATGACTTCTCTTTAGTGGATATGGGCAAATTAAAAGTTACTCATCCGGAAAAATTCGAAGAAAATGGAAGAATGGATTATCAATGGTTTGAGGAAAAGATTAGGCCTCATAATTTCATCTACGTTAGACACGATGTAAATTCTTTATCATTTACTTTACAAAACGGTCCTATCAAAGAAAATGGGATTAATGGTTGTCAAGTCGATGAAATTATTGAAGCCGCTAAACAAATTTTATTAGGCTTGAATGCTAATTATCCTTGCAAAGAAAATGCTTGCGCTATTACCCATCTTGAAGAAGCTGGTATGTGGTTAAATAAAAGAAAGCAAGATAGAATTAAAAGAGATGTAGAAGGACAGAATAAAATATGAACTTTGGAACTGTAGTAACGATCTTTATAATTTATTTAGTCTGTAGAGTAACATACACATGGTGGATGGATCGCGAAAGATGATGGATTTTGAACAATTTTTAAATGAAGAACACGAAAAGGGCACGTATGTTAGTGCTAAGTTCTCTGCTAAAACTAATAAGAACTTAAAAGAATATGCTGAATCTTTAGGGCTAGATCCTATTAAAGACTTCCATGCAACTATTGTATATTCTATTGAAACTTTAGATCTAGATCCAGGTAAATCTCCTATTAAGGTTAAAGAAAAAGGATCTATTGTAGGAATTAAATATTTAGGCGAGAAAGATACAGAATGGAGAGCGGTAGTTTTAACTATCAAATCTAAAATTCTTAAAGAACGATTCGATCATTATGTTAAAGCACATGGTTATAAAAATAAGTTCCCAGATTATATACAGCACATTAGCTTAGCGTATAAGCCGCCTGAGGACTTAAAGTTAAAAACTATTAAGTTACCTAGCTTTAAAATTGAATTTAAAGAGGAAGTCATAGAACACTTAAATAAATAGTGTTCATTCTACTTAAATGTTCATTATTAATGTACATTTGTATTAAATGAACGTATAATACAACTTAGAGATCTTTTCATTGCTCTGTTCTACTCCTTAAAGAAACAGAGCTCAATCATAGGAATACAATTATGAGAAAAGTGTAGAAAATATAAATAAGAATAATATTGATAAAGTTATATCCGAAACGAGAGTTTTGATATATAATACAACCAATAAACATTATCTTAAACAATTAGGATATGATTTGAAAAGCTATTTAGCTATGAAAAATCTATACAATTACAAAGATAAGGAGAAGTAAGCCAAAAGATTTAGGGTACTGGCAACGGTCTTGAAAACCGCCGATCCTTGAAAGGGTGTGAGAGTTCGAATCTCTCTTTCTCCGCCAAATCTCATCTTCCATGTTGAAGAAAGAGTTACGGAAATGTTATGCATTTCTAGAAACGAGAGTCGCGAACCGGACGTAGGTATGATAGCATCATAACCTCTTAGCTAGAGAATATACAAAGGTTCCTAATTGGGTGAAATGCCATGTAGTAGGGTGAGATTGGCCTATCGGGATAGACCCACTGGCTAATTTCATTCTGCATTTTTATTATACGTTAGATAAATATATCTTAAGAGTATAATAATTTAAATATGAGAAAAGATATATTAGATCGTAAGCCTGAAATATTAGGTTGGATTAAAGAAAGAATGTCAAAAACTTTGATATGTAGTAAATTAGAGTGTCAACCTGGAACTCTAGAAAGTTACCTTATTAAAATGAATATTATTTATAAGGGAAATAAAGGAGGTAGAGGTTCTACTAAACCTTTTAATGGAGTTAAATACTTATTAGAAGATATTTTAGAAGGGAAGCATCCTCAGTACCAATCTTATAAATTAAAACAAAGACTTTATAAGGCAGGTTTGAAAGAAAACAAATGTGAATTATGTGGAATAGATGAATGGAATTCTAGGCCTATTGAATGTGAATTAGATCATATAGATGGTATTAGAACAAATCATAAAATGACAAATTTAAGAATTTTATGTCCTAATTGTCATTCTCAAACTTCTACATTTAGAGCTAAAAATATTAAGCGCAGGTGGTGAAATTGGTAAATACAACGGGCTTAAAACTCGTCGGCTGTAATGGCCTTGAGGGTTCGACTCCCTCTCTGCGTACCAAACAATAAAATAGGATTATTATGAAAAATTTTGATAAAGCAGCATGGGCTAAATTAAAGCCTAAATTAGAAGCAGCGTTGGATGCAGAAGGAATAAAACAGGGATATTGTTTTAAAGTTAATCGGGTAAATGCTTTGCACGCTCGAAGAGGCAATACCACATTTAAAGTAGATATATTTAGAGTTCCACAGTCAAATACATGAAAACTTTAATAAATATGTTTTGGTTCTTAAAAGCTAAAATACAGAAAATTGAAATTGAATGGCAATATTTTGACGATGTGCCAGCCTTTAGATATTGTATCAAAAAAGGCGAAATGTATTTAAACATTAGAACAGGAGATTGGCTAAGTTATAGTAGAGCAGATCTTCACAATATAGTACATGTTGATTATGATTTATTAGTGAATATTTATGATCATTATGTTTTAAAATTGAATTAAGCGGGAGTGGTGAAACTTGGTATACGCACTGGTTTTAGAAATCAGCACCGAAAGGTATGAGGGTTCGATGCCCTTCTCCCGCACCATTTATAGGAATTATTATGAAATTATTTAATAAAGTTTCAAACTTTTTTAATAGAGAGGTAGGTTTAATTGTAATAGTCGCTAGTTTACTATTATCAACTGCTAATCCCAGTGTACATGGAGTATATGGATGGGCAATGTTTCAATTATTTGTAGGCCTACCTTTATTCTTATTATTAGGATTTGGTTTTGGCTATAACAGAGCTCGATATAGAGGTGAATGTTAAATGAAACAAAATGAAAAACAATTACAACCGTTTTATTTAAATACGTCTGGTTTATTAATATATAAACATAAGACTCACCCTAATATGTTTTTACATCGACAGTTTGCACATGTCGATCGAATTTCATTATTACATGAAAGTTTTGAAGGACGCTGTTGTATTGATGATTTTTGTTTTTCCACATTTAATACGGATGCATGGAGATTAATAACAATAGCTGAAAATAATTTAGTTAAGGCTCATTATAATGAATTGTGGAAAACGAAATAATTTAGATAAATAGTTAAATAAAGTGTTCAATGTGTTGATTATGATATATAATATATTTGTTAATTAAATATTGATTAACTTTTAGAAATATTGCCCTTGTAGCTCAGTTTGGTCAGAGCGGCTCCCTTGTAAGGAGATGGTCGGGAGTTCGAATCTCTCCATCGGCACCATCTTAAATATATAGCTTCTTAAGTTATAGTTCTTATTCTAGAGAAAGAATTGTGATGAAGTCCGTGTTGTAGTTCAGCGGTTAAATATATCTAGGCTAGAAATAGCAAGAGCTACAGAATGTTGCGGGGTAGCTCAGTTTGGCAGAGTACCGGGCTCATAACCCGAGTGTCAGCGGTTCGAATCCGTTCCCCGCTACCAAATTAGAGATACTCTTTTAGGAGTATTTTATTGAAGTTGTACAGCTTTATTCAGGGTTTTAAGGCCGGTTACTGAATTAAAATAAAAAAACTTGCCCAAATAAATTAGGTAATAAAGGACAATGGCCGTTCCATCGGACTCATAATCTGAAACACGTTGGTTCAATTCCAACTATTACCACCAAACAGTTAGAGAATTCTCGAATGTGAGAGCTATAGCGCTATAGTTGAAACGGCAAACCCTGTTCCCCTCTAACACTTAAATATGCGGAAAGGCTCTGGTCAGCACCCTTTCCCTTTTTGATTAGGGCTTGTAGCTCAGATGGGAGAGCGCTGGTTTTGCAAATCAGATGTCGCGAGTTCGAGTCTCGCCAGGTCCACCAAAATATGGTCCTTGGAATGCAGTTAGATTGTATCCCCAGATGTGAAATTGCTTCCATTTGGTTTTTTAATCAGTAATGGTTATAATTATTAGCTTGGAGTATTCTATATTAACCTGACGTTAGCGAAGTAGAGAAAAGGTCGAATCTTCGGAGGCTGGCTAAGCACGATTTTGAGGAAAAGCTATCAGAAGGGGATATGTATCAGTGGGTTCGATTCCCGTACTTGGATCATTCATAAATGGTAAACAGTAATTAAATTATTGTTTGTAGCGGTTGATGAGCCCTACGTATAAAAACAGAATTCATTGAAGTCTCATTGAAGTCTCAAGTAGTGTTATACTGGCTTTCGTATAACAACTTAATTGATCTGCCGTAAAAGCCGGTATGTTAGCCAGAATTTATTCTCTCGTAGCTCAATTGGTGGAGCAGTCGACTGTTAATCGAAAGGTTGTGGGTTCAAGTCCCTCCGAGAGAGCATTTGTTTAACCCTTTTGAGGGTTGAACTAAGATAAATAGTATATGAAAATATATTACACTGTTTATCAAATAACTAACGATATTAATGGCAAACTCTACATTGGGGTTCATAAGACTAAAATATCGAAGATGGTTATATGGGTTCTGGTAAAATTTTAAAAAGAGCTCAGAAGAAATATGGAATAGAAAATTTTACCAAGAAAATCCTAAAAGTGTTTACAAATCTAGAAGATATGTTTAAGATGGAAGCTTTGCTAGTTAGTGAAGAATTTGTTTCTGATAAAGAAACTTATAATTTGAAAACTGGCGGAGAAGGAGGTTGGGATGCTATTAATTCTTTAAAGCTAAATGTATATGGCCGAAATGGTCAAAATGGTAAATCTAATTTTGTACACGGCTTAGAGAGGAAGAAAGTATTACAAAAGAATGGTACTTGGGATGCATACTTATTAAATTTATCTAAAAGTATGAAAGAAAATTATTCTAAAGGATTAGTTAATGGGTTTAAAAATAAATTTCATTCAAAAACAACTAAAGCTTTAATATCTAGTAAAGCTAAAGAAAGACTAAAAGATCCTATGAAGAATTCACAATATGGAACTATGTGGATATTTAATACAGATACTTTAGAAAGTAAAAAAGTGCTTAAATCTTTTAACATTCCTAAAGGTTGGGAAAAAGGTAGAAGAATTAAGAAAAAATAATTATTATGAACCAGTGGAATTATTATGCAAGTCACAAAACAAACCGTTACAACTATTCAACTATCTTTAACTGAAGACGAAGCTAAGTGGCTTAAAGGGTATCTTCAAAATCCTCCGTTAAATCCTAACGATCCCGGTGGATACAGATTAGATAAAGAACCTAAAGAAGATAGAATTTATCGCGAAAATCTCTTTAACTCACTATGAATGATAGAATTGAATTTGTTAAAGATCCTAAAGGCAATACTAAATTACTAGCAACCTTTGGAATATACGATCCTATGTATCCTAATTATATTAATAAAAAACGAGGTTACCGGTTTTTACTTAAGCCGGCATTGGAAACCGATACTATAGAAAAAATGAACGATCATGTTAAGAATCTTAGACTTTTAGCTGATACAATCGAATTAGATCTTAAAAATGGAGTCTATCATGTCGGACTTTAAGATATTCATCAAAAACTATAAAAAAATCTATAGAAAAGAAGACCAAACTTATGCAATACGCAAAGGATGGATCTTTTATAAGTATATGGATTTAGTAGAACCCAAATTATGGTATAATTATAAAACAACCAGTATAGAATGGTTTTCTGTAAAGATATAAATTTAATTGACCGAGTCTTTTCTAAGAAAATTTTATTCGAATCACAAACAATAATATAGGAGAATAATAATGGCAGATATTTCGATGTGTCACGGACAAAATTGTCCTAAAAAAGAGCAATGTTATCGATTTACCGCATCAGCTAACCCGTATATGCAATCTTACGCTAATTTTGATGGATATTTCAATAATGATTTTAATGAAAAAATGATTCCTGAAGATTGTGATGACTTCTGGAACAATAAAAGAGAATCATTATGAGTGTACGTTACCAATCAGTTGTGAAAAAAATACAAGACATAAGTTTACATCAATTAGACAATAATCAAACAAGATGTGTAGTCAAAATTGCTAGAGTTAATCGGCAAATGGTTGCTATGACTAAAGATGGTAAACTGTATTCTAATCGGGTAGGAATTAAAAATGCATTTTATACTAATACTTGGGACGAATCTTCTCTTAATACCGTTAAGTGTTTTGTTAAACTAGGCCTTATTACTAAAGAAGAATACGCTATGCACGTAGAAAATTTAGAAGGAAGAAGAAAGGCTAGTGACGCTGAATATGCTTTGAAAAATCTTAACGATCTGATTTTAGAATGGGGCCTAAAAATTTCTAAAGAAGAATACCAGAAAATTAAAAACTACATCCCTAAAGGAAAATGAAATGAGAAAAATTATAGATGTAGTCCAACTATTAAATAATTACAATTATATAATGGCCAAAACTAAAAATCCTGAACTATCGAGAAACGATTTTGTAAGATTACTTCAAGACATTTTATTTTCTGCCGGTTATTTTTGGGATAATATTCCTAGTGCATATTTAGGAGATGATGAAGTCAGTGCCTGTTTGTATATTAGCTATTTAAACTCCACTTTAACTTATAGCAGAGGTAAATTAGATCTAATATCACGAGGCGAATTATTTGAAGATAGCCATTTAAAAGATCTATGGGATCTTGAAGAAGTTACTGTTAAAGTTGAAATGCCTTTAACAGATTTTAAGTTATTGCAATCTCTACGTTTTAAGAAATCTAAAAAGACCTTAAAAAAGAGGGATTTATCAGAAATATCTAATAATTGGAAAAGATTAAAATAATAGTTTACTTTTACATAAACTATAGATATAATGGCTCCACTTAAAAAAATAACTAACAAGAGGAAAGTATATTATGAGCGATTTCTTAGTATTTAAAAAAGCAATCGATGAACAATTCCAATCAATGGCTAAAGGTAAGCTATTTGTAACCGCAACAAACAAAGATCTAATAATGGAAAAGTATCTTAAAGCTTTTAAGCCTGAAGATAATCCGATCTATATTGAACGAACAGTTCATGATTGTCAGTGTTGCAAACAGTTCTTACGAGCTATTGGAAATGTTGTTTCTATTGTGAATAACAAAAAAGTTTCGATATTTGATATCCCTAAAATGAATAATGGTTTTGACATTGTAGCTAAAGCTTTAAGCAAATATGTACGTTCAAAAGAAATTAGAAGCGTATTCTTATTTGATTCTAAAAAGGCTGGTACAGATTTTAACCATCAATTACTAGAAAATAATTCTGTAAAACAATGGGATCATTTCTTTGTTGAGGTGCCAAATCAATTCGTTAACACCAATGGGACTATTGGACCTATTAAATCTAAAGCCGAGAGCGGTGCTTCTGTTGCCCGTAGAGGCCTTGAAGAGATCACTATGTATGCTTTAGATACAACTATTGATTTAATTAATCAAAAATCTATCTATCGTGGTGCAGAATTTCTAAAAGCTGTTAAAGAATTTAGAAAGCACAAAATTGCATATGATAAAATCAAAACTAATACAGGCAAAGAACATTATGCTTGGGCTAATAACCATTTAAGAACTAGAAATACCGCTATTGGTACTTTATTACAAGATATTTCTAAAGATACTGGATTAGATGCAGCTGTTCATTCTTTTGGTTCTAAAATGGAAGGCTATAAACGCGTGACTGCTATTGTGACTCCATTAATGATTAGTAATGCTGAAAAGAAAGCTAAAGAATTAGGCATTTTAAATTCTTTACAACGACGATACGCTCGTGAAGATGATCTTACTATTAATAACGTTTTATTTGCAAATCATGATGCCCAACAAGCAATGAACGCATTTGATGAGTTAAAGAAAGAAGCCAAGGTTTCTAATAAGAGCTTTAGTACTGTTGAAGAAGTTCCAATTGAAGATTTTATTAAAAATATTCTCCCAACTGCAGTTAAAATAGAATTAATGGTTGAAAATAGCCATTCAGGTAATTTAGTGAGTTTAATTGCTCCTGAAAATAAAGATTCTAAAAATATGCTTAGA
This sequence comes from Candidatus Izemoplasma sp., assembly GCA_045046715.1. Classification (GTDB taxonomy): domain Bacteria; phylum Bacillota_I; class Bacilli_A; order Izemoplasmatales; family Izemoplasmataceae; genus JASFZA01. Next base: position 13,837 of record JASFZA010000007.1, on the reverse strand, counting down.
TGGGGCAACAATTTCACTTGGTCATATAATGGAGAAGTCACAGATTCTATTAAACAGCGTGTTAAATCGGCCGGTGGAAAAATAGATGCATTCTTTAGATTTAGTATTCAATGGAACGATGGAGATAACAACAAAGCAGATTTTGATGCTCATGCATTAGAACCGAATCGTAATTTAATTAGTTATCCTAAAAAGCAAAGACGTCAAGCTTCATCTGGAATGTTAGATGTTGATATTGTGAATCCAGGTAATAAAGTTGCAGTTGAGAATATTACATGGGACGATAAGAGATTAATGCCTCATGGTGATTATGTTCTTAAAGTTCATTGTTATTCTAAGAATGCATCTACTACAGGCTTTACAGCTCAGTTAGAATTAGATGGCGAGATTTTAGATATGAGTTATGATCGTGCATTAAGGCAAGGTGAACGAGTTGAAGTAGCAATAGTTAATTGGGATGGCTCTCGATTAAAAATTGTTAGATCTTTGCATGCTGAACAAATGTCTAAAGAAGTTTGGAATATCGGAACTAATAACTTCCATAATGTTTCAATGGTAATGAACTCACCAAATCATTGGGATGGTGAAGAAACTGGCAATAAGCATTACTTCTTTATGTTAGAAGATTGCTTAAATGATGATCAAACTAGAGGATTTTATAACGAATTCTTAAGTAATGATTTAACTGAACATCGAAAAGTGTTCGAAATGTTAAGTTCTAAAATGAAAGTAGCCGAATCTAATGACCAATTAAGCGGTTTAGGATTCTCATCAACAATTAATAACCATGTAATTGCTAAAGTTACTGGAACATTTAATCGTACAATTAAAATAATCTTTTAGGAGAATAAAATGTTTAAAGAATATAGAAAGTTTATGGGATACTTAGTCCTAACGATAGTAATATTAGCTTTCACCGCTGGTGGACTAAAGTACTTAGGAGTATTTGGAGAAAGAGTCGTATTCGAACAATCTTTCCAATACAAAGAAGGTATGAAGCAAAGAGCTAATACTTTAGAAGCGCAAATCGCAGAAGTCGATATGCAAATTAGTTTAAACCCTGATATAGCTGACCAATTAAGAGCTCAGCGTAAAGTATTGGAAATTCAATTAAAAGGAACAAAACAATGAAAAGAATAGTAATAGCAATTTTAGTTTTTACCATATTATGTGGAATGGGCTGTAAATCAACTGATCAATCAGCCAAAGATACAAGGCAAGCTAAAGAACAGCAAAGCCAGTATGCTAAATCTCAACCGGTCCCAAGCTATAATTGGAGCCTGGAACGTCATATTGTAATTGAGCTATATAATACTCGTAATATGAAAGCCGCTACCCACTCCGTTTGGAGAAGCGATTACGGTTTAATTGAAGGCGATTGCTCTAGTATTGGCTTTGCAATTCCATATGATACGAGTTTAACCAATCCTTTAGTCCCAACTGACTTAAATCAGAATGGAGTAATGCAAGGATCTGGAGCTTTAACTTCGATAGAACAAGCAGAACCTAATGGTATATATGCTTCAAAAAATACATCAGCCAGTTGGGTAATGTGTGCAGGTTCTAATGGAGCTATGGACCCAGTTTATGTAGAATCTAAAGTTACGGTTTATCCATACCCGGTAAAAGTAGTGTATGAAACTAACCGTGTGACTAAAGCAGGCAAATCAACAGTTTCAATTAAAACTAAATAAAATAATAATATTCCAGGAGAATAAAATGTCAAATTTCGAAAGATCTAGTAGAGAAAAATTCAGATTTCCAACTAATAAAGGTTTAATAAGAGATGAATCCCTTTGGGACCTACCTTTTAAAAGTAATAGCAACCCTAACTTAAACGATGTTGCTAAAGCTCTTAGTCGCGAAATCAAAGAAAGTGCAGGAGAAGATTTTGTAAGTGCTAAAACTGAAGTTAACACAACTTTAGAATTAAAGCTTGCTATTGTTAAGCATGTCATTGCAGTTAAATTAGCAGAAAGAGCAGAAGCACGTGCTGCAGACGCCAAAGCTGAAAGAAGAAGAAAGCTATTAGCTATTAAAGCAGGTCGCGCTGATGAAGCAGATCACAAACTATCTGATGCCGAATTAGATGCAGCTTTAGCAGAATAATGGCTGATCAAGCCGAATTTAAACCGCAAGTTCTTAGAATCATAGGAACTCCGGTCAAATATGAAGCTAATACTCAAGAAGAATTGAAGGTAGCCTGTACTTCAATTCTTACTTGGCTATTAAATGGTAATCAATTAAATACTAAATCTGATAAGCAAACCGATATTTGGAACCCGATGGCAGGATTTTCGCAAAAAGAAATTGTACAGCAAATTTTAGAAACAGAAAACGAAGTTCATAAGTTAGTACGATCTTATCATTTCTTAATGACTAATTTGCAAAAAGTAGTACAAATAGAAATATTATAGTTACAAATATTATCATTTAAGGTATAATTACCATTCAATAGGAGATTATTATGAATAAAAGATTAGTCCCGGACTTTTCTGGCGAAAATACTTTGAAAGATGAATTTTGGTGGGCCATGTGCGATTCTGGGATGTGCCGCCCTATAACTTTAATGGAAATGGTTCGAACTAAATTAGAATCATTTGTATATGATAGAAGATATGGTGTGTTCCCGGTTTCTTTTGGCAAACATCAATCTGCAATGAATACCATTCTAGCTTGGGACCTGGGAGATCACCAGGGAAGTAGCATGTGTCGTCGAGATGTTCAACAGACTTTAGGTATTGAACGTCACTACGGCCTCTCAGGTTGCGCAGATTACTATTTGATTAATACAGTTGGAACTTGCTTTAGATCCTCAGTGAGTCAAGTAGTTTGGATCGGAAAGGCTGGTAACTTAAACGAAAACGAAAAAGATTATTTCACTAATACTAAAATACTTTAGATATGAAGGCAGCTCGCCGGTTAAAAATACTTTATAAATTTCAAAACGGTAAGTGCTTATGGTGTGGCCAACAAACTTGGCTTAAAGACTATGTGCATGACATGACCGATAGAGAGTTTGCAGAATTTTTACATTTGCCTTATAGCAGGAAACATTTATTTAGAAGAATTAGGAATAGATCTGCGACGATCGAACATTTATGGCCTAAATGTTATAAAGGAAATAATAAAGCCTTAAATTTAGCTATGGCCTGTTCACAATGTAACTCTAAAAGAGAACATCATGGATGCGCTATTTCATATCTAGTTTTAGGATTATTCCATTGCGAGAAACAAAGTCATATATTAAGATCTCGTAAATTTTGTAATGATAAATTGAAACACAGGTATAAAAGATGAAGAAAAATTCGAATAGACTTAATTATGGATGCTTCGAATTCCCATACAACGGATTATCGGATGATAAATTATTTGATTCTATAATAGAATGGTTAGATTTCAAAGAAGAATGCTACAACGATAATCTCAATAGAAAAACAACAACTATGTATGGTTTAAGTAAAAGATTTAGATATGGATGCGCTTCTAGAGATATGTTAGATTGTTATCCAGAATATATCGTTCAAATATCTACAGACGGTGGCTTCTCTATTCAACTTAAACCTAAAATAATTAAATAAACAGTATCATTTTAATCCAACACGTGATAAAATAGATGTTTTACAGGAGAACAATATGAGCCATAAAGGTCAATTCAAAATTACTGGAGAAATGCTTCCAATGTTAGCAGAAATCCAAAACCTACTACCTCTTAAGATCGAATTACAAGTTCCGGATGTAGAAGATCCAACAGTATTTTTAGTTTACGGTGAAAGTCCTGCTTTTATCGATAGCCAAGATATTACCTATGATGATCCATCAGAATATCCCAAGCATCAACTTAAAATTAAAAACTTTAAGGCCGGTAAGAAAGGTAAAAATGGCCCAAGATCTTATACAGCGAAGGCGATATGAAACCAAGTATGACAGGCGTTACAATCGATGTAGTTTCTAGTGAGGAATGGGCAAAACTTAACGCTCCATTTCGAAGATTATTAGCTAAATATAATATATTAGCTAGAGAAATGCAATTAAAAGAGACTGAATTTACAGAATTAATGGACGAACTCAACGAGTTAAGAAAGGAAAATCATAATTTAAACGCTGAGCTAACCAGTTGGAATCAAGCCTCAAGCCTCAAATTCACTACTAACATGATATTTAGATTATATGATCCTAAATTAGCCAAATTAGTTACCAAAAATGGCCAAAAACTCCTTAAACAAATAGAGAAACAAATATGCAAACAAATATGCAAACAATGAAACCACTATACGATAATTTCGATGTAGAATCTTTAAACAACCAAGAAGTGGTATTAGTAGCTCACTACGATTTAGATGCTGTAGGCGCTACGTATTTTGCTCAAAAACTCTTTAATGTTAAAAAGAAAACTTGTAGTGGTTATGCAAAAATGCTTGGAAAAGTGCAAAGCCTAATTGGCGTTTCAGATACAATAGTTTTTGTAGATGTATCAGCAGATGATGAAATTATGCAATGTGCTTTAGATAATTTTGATAAAGTTTATTATGCTGATCATCATTTAGATTCTGAACGACATGCTGCTTTAGTTGAAAAATACCCAGGTAAATTCTTTTACTTATTCGATCATGATATGTGTGCTTCTAGACTTATAGCTAATAAATTAGGGTTCGATACCTTAAGCGGAGCTGAAAGACAATTTGAATTAATGGTTAATGCATACGATCTATGGCAAACTGATACTAAATGGTTTAAATACGGATATAATCTTAATACTTTGTTTTGGGATAAACATTTCCATGTATTCTTAGGTTGGATCAAGCATATGCCTAATTTAAATAAAATATCTGATATATTTGATTATCGCGATATTGCATTGTGTAAATCTAAAGCTAAAGAAACTCGAGATTTCTTATTAGATGAAAATAACTTCGAACGAGTAGAAGATAGCGGCATCACGGCTTTAATATATTTCTTCCCTAAAGATAAGTTTTATATTAATGATGTTCTATTAAATTTTACCGATATTGATTTAGCGTTTGGCGTAACTAAAGGTACAGGAATGGGTTCGGTTAGAACAACTCTAGATATCGATATGAATGATATTCTAAAAAGGCTTAAAGACATAGATGCTCATGTTATAGGCGGAGGCGGCCATGCTAAAGCTTGTGGAATACAATACCAAGAATCAGATCCTTCTATGATTATAGGATCTATTGCCAACATGATGGAAATTATTATAGAGGATTTAAAATGAGTGGAGTAATGAAAGTCAGTTCAACTGATTTAAAGACTTGCGAAAAGCTTTCTAAAATTATAGAGGCGTTATCAAGTAAAACATATTATAAATGCAAAAAAAGATTTGTATGGCAGCAATTCCGCTTTATGTATGTGTCTAAATTTGGAGAACCCAATGTCAAAAAAGGATGAATTTTCAGAACAAGTTATATTAGAACATTCTACGCATCCTGAATATACTTTATTAGAAACATTAGAGACTATTAGAGAAACTCACGGTTACGATACTAAAAATATAAAAAAATATTTAACTAGTAATTTGATAGATCTATTACAAGTTGAAGCACAGAAGAACAGCTTAATTCAGAAAACTGAAAATAGCAATCTTAGTCAATGGTTTGGAGAATAATATGAACCCTTTATCATCAGATCAATTTTGTGGTTGTGGCAAACCGGTCAGATACTCAATTGTAGGAAGAGGCGCCTGCAATAAATATACACGATGCATGACATATGAAGAGCAAACAACTAAAATTTCTGAATTGCTTGACGAACTTAATAAGTTTAGATCTTTTAGAGAAATGGTAATTAGTACTGGCAAAGAATTTGAAGCATCAGATCAAAAAGTTTTTACAGAATTATCTAAATGCGTTCCTTGCTTTGAAATTAATCAATTCCATGCCGGGTCTGGGGATAACGTTGGATCTACGACGATAAAAAAATAGATGGATGGCTATGATGTTTTTAAAAGGTATTCAGCTGTCAAAGCCCACTTTTGTTCTAACTATGATTTTGTAAAAGCTAAAGGCCGGACTAGAATATCAATTGCGTCCTGGAATAAACGTAACGATAAATACTATTTTGAAAAAGTAGGAAGGATGTATAAAGACAGTGAAATAACTCCTTTATTCATATCCATACTTTTAATAGATCCTAATATATGGGTTGGTTCATTAGTTAAGCAAAACCATAAAGCGGTATTTGAAGGCCATAAACAAAGATTAAAAGAATTAAGAAAAAGATTACAAATAGATGTAGAAAACATTAACCGATATTTAGAGGCTAATGATAAAGAATTATGTGATATAATACAGTATAGAGATGGTAAATTACCAGAGATATATAGATTATATCAAATGAATAAGATTGCGCCTGAAACAGTTATTTTGTTTGAGGAGCATTTTATAATCTCTAAGGATAGAGATATTGAAGACCCGTTGTGGAGAAAGGATTACAAACATTTAATGAAGTATAAAAATTTGCTTTATAAAGTGGTATGGGAAGATTATTATGATTTATTAAAAACAACTTAAATATAAACTAATAGAGAATAATAGAAATGACAATAGATATAGCAGCACTTAAGAAAAGACGTACACAATTAAAAGACAAATATGCAGACAAACTCGCTACAGCAGGTAAATCCTCTTTCAGCGGTAACGAAGACAAAAATTCATGGTATCCAAAACTAAATGAGAAAGGTGCTGCACGTGCAGTAATCAGATTCTTATTGCCAGTCGGCACAATGGATCTACCATGGGAAGAAGTTTATGATCACGGGTTTAAAGGTCCTACTGGTAAATGGTATATTAATAACTGCCCTACCTCGATAGGCCAAGATTGCCCAGTTTGTGCAGCAAATAAAGTTTTATGGGATACAGGTTTAGACGAGAAGAAAAAAATCGCTTCAGAACGTAAACGTAGCCTAAAATTCCATGCTAATGTTTTAATTGTAAGTGATCCTACTCAACCTGAATTAAATGGCACAGTTGCAGTGTTTAAATTTGGGCCTCAAGTTATGGGCGTTTTACAAGACGCAGGTAAAGAAGATGAGTTAGATCCAGATTACGTTCCAGTCGATGCATTCTGTCCATGGGACGGTGCCAACTTCGTTTTAAAAATAATGAAAGATGAGAAAAATCGTACTTCATATTTAAAATCTGAATTTGAGAAACCAGCTCCAATGGGTACAGATAAAGAAATCGCCGCTCTTCTAGAACAAGCTCACGATTGTAAAGTTTTATACAAAGATGAGTCCAAGTTCAAATCATTCGATAAGCTTAAAATCGAATTTGATAGAAGCCAAGGTGCAACCGCTCAAGCAGCATCCCCGACTAATACTGTCGCAGCTTCTACTCAAGGAAATACTGCCGCAGCTAAAACCGGTACTTCAGCCGATGCAGCAGCTGCCGCTGAAGACATTGATGAACTAGATGGGTTATTTGAAGAAGATGGTGAAGACGACATTCCTTTTTAAATAAAGAATAAATACCTATATAAACTAAGAAATTAAAGAATATGGGTATTATTTCTCCGAAAGAAGCAGCGGCTAGATCTGCTAAAGATTATTTAAGAGACAATCGTTTCGAAATAGCTTTAGGCGGAGCCTTGGCCGCTGGTTCTGATGTTACAGATCACTGTATAGGCGCTTCTATGCCTGGAACTCAATATGGTACAATTGAATATCGATCTGCATCTCCAGTACTTAAATTACCAAACGATGTTATTTACAATCCTTTAAGACTAACATTCCTAAACTCAACTGATGGATTAGCCTGGAAACATTTTCAAGAACTCAACACTAAAAAAATCATAACTAGTATTAGAGGAGACTATTCTTTTAATTTTTTTGATGAATATAGCGGAAGCGTAATTGTTAATCAATTTGATGGTGCCGGAAATATCGTCCATACAGTAGAATATGTCAATGCTTATGTTGTAGGAATCGACGACAATATATTAAGTATGGAAAGCATGGATACAGTAAATAGATTTAACGCAATACTAAATTATGAATATTACATATAACAAGAGGCATAAATAATGGCATTACCTTCACCTAAGAAAGGTTTAATCCTAGAAACCATACAATTACCCGAAAGTGGTATACAAGTTAAATACCATTCTATGACTGCAGACGATGCTAAAGTATTCGTTATGCTTAAAGATGATGTAACATTTGGAGATCTATTAAATAATTCAATTAATGTTCTACAAAATTGCACAACAGGTGTAGATGTAAATGAACTTACATATATTGACTTACAATATCTTTTCCTTAAAGTTAGAATAGCTTCTAAAGGAAATGTATCTGAATTAAATTATATATGTAGAAATAAAGATAAAGATGGAAAAGAATGTGGAACTAAAATTCAACATCAATTAGATTTAGATACTATCGAACCTAAAGCAGTAGAAAAAGATAGAATTAAATCTGTAAAAATTCCTAATACAGATATCACAGTTATTTTAAAAGATATTTACGTTAGCGATTTACAATTCTTATCTGACGATAATGGAAGAATTAATCCCACTAATGTATTAGATGCCATTTGCCTTTCAATTGATCAAATCGTTGAAGGAGATGGTGACGATGCGGTAGTTCATTCAGAATTTACTCCGAAAGAATTACATAAATTCGTAGGTGGTTGCGAAACTAAAGTTATCGAAGAAATTAATAAAAACTTCGTCAACAAAAGTTCTAAAATGGAACATCAAATAAATCTTACCTGCCCTAAATGCAAACATACAGAACATGAAATACTTAGAGGTTTAATAAATTTTTTCTAATAATGTTTAATGATGATAATGCAATGAACTTTTATAAGCTCAACTTTGAAATGAAAAGTCAGTACGGTTTTACGATCTCTGAAATAAATAATATGACACCTTACGAAAGAGATATTTACATTTCTCTTATTATTACTGATTTACAGAAGAAACAAGAATGAGCAACGATTTTTTTACAGAAAATAAAGCGGAACAAACCCTTAAAGAGACTATGGCTAATGAAAAAATTTCTAATGAAATGGATTCAGCCCAAGTTAAAGAACTTAAAGGAATGTCTCGTTTATTAGAGAAATTACAAATAGCCGCAACAAAAGAAAATGGTTTATCTGCCGCATCAGCAAAGGGTAATTTCGAACTTGTAAAAGTTCTTAAAGAAATTCAAGATAAAGAAGCTCAAGGTGAAGCAGACCCAGAATCTAACTTATCTTTTTCTGATACCGGCCAAGCTTCTTTAGATCTAATGAAAGATATTGCAAAATCTTCATTAGATGCAGACCAAGCAGAACAAAAAATCTTAAAAGATGAATTATCTAACATTCAAGATTTTATTAAAGGGTCTGTAGTTAACCCGGAAGAATCTCAAGCGCTATTTGAAATCAATAAAAGTATCCAAAATGGAGTAGATGCTAATTCTACTCTATTAGCTAAGTTTTCAGATGGAATAATGGATGGTTTATCTAATAAATTAATGCCGGCTTTAGTAGGAACCATAGCAACAGTTTTTTCTGATAGCCCTATCTTTGGAATTATGGCAGGCCTAATAGGAGAAGGTACACGTAAGGCATTTGAAGCAAGAAAACAAAAAGTCGCAGATCGTAGAGAACGAGCAAGATTCAGATTAGAAAAATTATCAGAAGCCCATACTAAGCGTTTGGTAGAACTTCAAGAGTTGGCAAAATCTGAGGCAGCCGAAGAGCAAAATGATGAAATGGCTCAAGAAGAACAAACCGTTCGAGACCAAGTAATTAATATAGATCAATTAGCCGAAATGATTGGAGAACAATTTGCTTTCGAATTTGAAGATCTAGTAGATGTAATCTCAGATGGATTAAGAGCTAAATTTAAAGAAGCTAATATTGATTTAGATCAATTACAAAACTTAACTACAGACCCCGTTATAACTCCTAATGAAGAATTAGATCCATTACAAAATTCTGCTCAAAATCCTATTATTGTTCCGATAGATAATTCTGAGTCAAATGATCAGGCTAAAAAAGTTATCGAAAGAGATACTCCAGTAGAAGAAAGCCCTTTATTACAAAAAGAAGATAGTGGCCCGGATGCTTTACAAAAAGATGAAGGAATCTTAGGAGCTTTAGAAGCTATAAGATCTGAAATTGAAACAGGTAATTCGTTTCAAAAAAGAGGAGTAGAAGAAAGGCGCCGAGAATCTAAAATAGAGCGAGCCGAATTAGTAAGCGCAATCGAAGGCATGAAAGGCTCTGGCATCGACGGTAATTCTGAAGAAGAAATGGGAGGCCTAATGGATAAATTAGATATGTTAGGCATTGGAGGTATCTTTACAAGTATAGGTTTAATGTTTGGTAAGTTAGCAAGAGGCGCTAAGTCGCTATTTGGTATAGCTAAAAAGGTGTTCCTACCAATCACGGCTGCCATATCGGCTTTTAGTGGAGTATCAACAGCATTAGATAAATTTGCCGAATCAGGATCAATCTTAGAAGCTTTAGGAGCCGGATTACAAGAAACAGGTAGTAGCATTATTAAGATGTTCACATTTGGTCTATTAGATGCAGAAAAAATCGGAGGATTCTTAAGAGATACTATCCCGACTTCTATATCAGACCCTGTTTTTAGAGCGGTCGATTGGATAGCAGATTTATTTTCAGATCCACTTGGTTCGTTAAAAAGTATGGGATCTAGTTTAATGGAAACTATTACCAACGCAGTTATGTCTCCTATCATTGCTATACAAGAATTCTTTAATAGAGATTTCACTTCTGATTTCGCTTCTATTACAGACTTCTTAGGTTCAATGAGTGAAACCGTTTATGAATGGATAGCTTCTATCATTCCCGATTTTATTCCAAATGCCTTAATCCCAGATTCTATTCTTAAGTATAAGGATTCTCAAGCAGCCGCTGAAGTCGCCACTGATGAATTTAATGAGTTGTCACAACAGGTAGGAGAATCTACGTTAATAACTCCGCAAATGCTTAATGAGTTACAACATGCTCAGCAAAAAATGCAAGAAGCCAATATCAAAGCCATTAAAGATCAAATTACTAATAGTGAAGAACCTATAGCACGTGATGATCCTCGATTTGAACAAATTAAAAAGTTTGAAGAAGGTTTAGTAAGAACTAAAGAAAATCTAGGTCATAGTCAAAGACGTATAGATCAAATTGAAAATCCTGTAGCAACAAATTCTCCGTTATTAGAAAAAGTAGATAAAGCTCCTGCAAATAATGCTTCTAGACTTTTAGATCTTCAAAATGAAAACAAAGCTAATCCTGCATTTGTTATGAAAACGGCTAAAATCAATCTAGCCGAACAGATCGAAACTCTTAAACGTAAAATCGAACAAAGCATGAAAGAAAAAGAAACACAAAATCAACAATCTACAAATGTTTCTTCGAATCAAAGCATTGTAAATAATAATGCTTCGACTCATATTAATAAACAAGTGTTTAACTCAGATCCATCAATAATGAGGCCGGTTTTGAATTAGAATCCAAAAACTTCTACATTCACGGTAGGAGCCGCTATATTATCTATAGCTCCTACCGTGCCAGTACAAACCGCAGCATTAACATCAAAATCTATATTACCTCCACTACCATCATCAGCGTGATCCCATACAAATCTAAAACTAGAAGCACTATTAATCGTCCATTCTGCCATGCTCCCTCCTGGAGATCCGGGTAAATTCTGTGTGACACCAATATCTAATTGATCAAACCCGATGACATCTTGATCAAAATCTACCTGCATTTCTATCTGTGTTATATCATAAAAATCATCTAAAACAGTTATAGTTGGAATTGGAGCACTACCTCCAGCGGCAACAATCAATTTGATTTTTTCAATAGCTCTAGAAAAAGGTTTAACAGCGTTGCCTTTCAAATCAGTAGATAAATTAGTAATGTTATAAAGAGCCATTTATGTTCTCCAAGCACTTCCGCCATATCTAGCATCTAATAATGTTTCAATCTGTTCGGCAGTCACCGTTCTAGTGTCAACTGATAAAACAGGTGTAAATACCACAACTCCTCTATCTGAAATATTCTCTCCAACTTTAACTTTATCATTGGCCACAGTTGTAACAATATCTGGAGTTCCAGTTTCTATATGCCTAATATCATAAAAGACATTCCCAGATGGTAATACTTGAGTATCTTCAGAAGTTAATACTAAAGTGTACTCTCCTACTTGTGTTTCTGGTGTGTCAGGGATCGTAACAGTTTTTTGAAATAGGGCAACGTCATCTAAATCGTTTTTGGCCGTCTTGAACGTCACGATTAAATCTGTCAACGCTATATTACGATCTGTACCATCAGCATTTAGCATTGTATCTAAAACTGTGCTTACGGTATCTCCCGTATAAAATTCTTTAATCTTTGTCATATATTATCCTATTAGTAATATGTAATAGCCTTTCCAAATTCGCTTTACATACATTATTGTTTCTTCTGAATGACGGCCAGTGACCTTAATTAAACACGGAACTATTTCATCATACAAAACGTTATTGGAACACTTTTTCTGGGCCTTTAATAAATTACCAAATCCAGCATTATAAGAGGCTTGTGCTAATTTATATTTATCTTCAATGGGTCGTTCACTATTCCACCCGTCAATTAACACACTCATATAACGAGCAGCAGCATTAATATTCGCCTCACTATTAAATGGATCTCCAATGCCATATTGGCCCCATGTAGGATCCATAAATTGACATAAACCTTTAGCACCGACAGGAGAAACAGCGGTATCTTTAAAAGCAGATTCTGCATAGCATTGGGCTTTTAAAAATAGCCAAGAATCTGCAAGGGGAACTGGCGGGTTCCAAAGATCCCAATATTTTTTAAAATCTCTATCATAAGAATCATTTAGGATTAAACGCGACACAGAAACTGATGGATCGTCTAATATCGAAGGGGGCCCTACTGGAGCATTATGGCATTGATTGGATAATAATCCAGAGAACAGTAAGCATAAGAAATATTTCATATAATATTTATATTCCTATTACCCCCTAAAGCCCTAGATTTAACTCTAAGGCTTTATTTTATTAATCTTCTATTTTACCTAACCATATAACAAACCATATTAAGAAAGGCAATAGAATCGTATAACATAATATCGATTTAATTATCTTCATTACTTGTAAGTATACGAAGGACCAACTTTAGTAGTCAACTCACAATCAACCAAGTTATGCACTTCGCCTTCTTCATTAACTGAAAATTTACCAACTGAAGTTCCACCAGTTATATATCTGCCTGTTTGATCATGCTGGAAATCTTCGTATTTACCAATGTCATTATAACTCCCATCACCGGAAGTGAATACAACTATATGAACTATCTTACCGGTATCTCTCATGACCTTAGTAATAATACCAGTCATATCTCCACCGAAGAATTCGTATGCGGATTTAGCTAATTTTTGAACTGTGTTGCCTTTAACCCATTCTCTTAAAGGCAATACTGGGGATGCGTTTCTCATAATGTTTTCCTGTTGTTATTTAATTGATGAATCTATTCTACAACAAGTTAACGTATAAGTAAATAACTATTGGTAATTAAATTCAATTTTATGCAAAGTTTTATTCTCATCTACCAATCTATGGCAAGTTTCGCTCACTGCTAAAGTACCAACGGAACGACTATTACTTTTTCAGGGCGAGTTCTATCTCCACAAGTCAACTTAACGAAATAATTAGTAAAACCTGTAACAGTATCATTTCGGAAATAACCATAACCGTTACCTGCGGACACACGTACTACTTTATCTCCAATTGCTAAATCATTACCTAAAAAATCTTTATGTTGAATTTTACTCATCTTATTTCTACCCATATTGC
>JASFZA010000006.1:0-7620 GCA_045046715.1 Candidatus Izemoplasma sp. | reverse complement strand
GAATATCGGTAAAAAAGCACATAAGAACTTGCAAGTAAAGCTAAACTACTTATTGATTTTACAGTTATATTGTCGTTCCACCCAAAAATTTTAGCAATTGTAACACCAATTCTTAATCCAGTATATGAACCAGGTCCAATCCCAATAATTATTTCATCAAGGTCGCCAATAGTTAAATTATTTTGATGCATTATAATTTCAATTTCACGCATTAGTTTAACAGAGTGATCGTTATTCCCTGCTTCATAAAACTTGCCAATCATAGCCGAACCATCATGTAGTGATATGTATAAGTATTTTGTTGCTGAATCAATTACTAAGCGCTTTAACAATTTGCTCATATCTACCAAGCCCTTCTATTTTTAATAGTCTTCTTGTTTCTCCAATAATTTCTATTTCAATAACAATTTTTTCTTCGGGGATACTTTCATTTATGTTTTTATACCACTCAACAACACAAACGCCATCACCGTAAATATATTCTTCTAACTCATAATCAACACCAATACCATTTAATCGGTAAACATCCATATGATACAAAGGAATTTCATTCTCGTAAATCTTTAGAATAGTAAAAGTAGGTGAATTGATGTTATCATCAATTCCCATATTTTTACCTAAGAACTTAGTAAATGTTGTTTTACCAGCTCCAAGGTCACCTTCTAAACATAGTAAAAACCCTTTAAAAAGGTGTTTGCTTAATTCTTCTGCAAAGATTTCCAATTCACTAATATTCTCAATTATTTTTTCAATATACATCTAATCACCCAGTATTTTATTTATAATAAATCATATTTAATTATAACATATATATAATGTTTTTATATATATATAATACATATATGCTATAATCAAATATTGAAGGAGTGGTTTGATGTATCTAATCTTATACAACCCATTATCAAAAAACAATAAAGGCAATATTAATACTCACAAGCTGATAAAAGAATTTAAAACAAAAAACATTCCATTTAGAATAAAAAGTATCATTAAAATTGATGATTTAGAGCTTTATCTAAGCGGTAAAGAACATATTACTAAAATTATTTTACTTGGTGGCGATGGAACAATAAATCGTTTTGTAAATGACACTATCGATATGAATATCAAACAAGATATCTATTTAAAAAGGAATGGTACTGGTAATGACTTTTTAAGATCATTAAAAATTGATGATAGTTTGCCACAAAAAATCATGCAGGTTACTTTTGATAACGGTGAAAAAACATATTTTATCAATGGTACAGGTATGGGGATTGACGGCCGTATTTCTGATTTAGTAAACAATGCACCAAAAAAAGGGAAGTTTAGATATTTTCAAAATACTTTAAAAGCCTTAGCAACATTTAACCCAACAGGATTAAATGTTGAAATAGATGGCGTAAATCATTATTTTAAAAAAGCATACCTTATCAATCTCAGTAATGGTAAATTCTTTGGTGGCGGAATGAAAATATCTCCAAATGCAAATTTAGATGATGATTATCTTGATGTTACAATTGCTCATACTATAAATAAGTTATTTATTGCTTTTATCTTTTTAACAGTTTACCTTGGAAAGCACACATCATTTAAAAAATTTATCTTCAATGCAAAAGGAAAACATATAAAAGCTACCTTTGATGCCCCTCAATCAGCACAATGTGATGGGGAGAACTACTATAATATTCGTTCATTTGATGTTAAAAGTAGTGGTAAAACGATTCACTTACGATACTACGACAAGTAAACAAAAAGCTGTTATTTTAAAAATAACAGCTTTTATTATGCAATTTTATTTAATTTTGAATCACGCAATTCGTAAATATAGTCTGAAACTTTTTTAGCAAAGTCAGAATCATGCGTAATGATGATAATTGTTTTACCAGCTCTTTTTAAATCTTTAAGTAAGTTAATTAAAATCGTTGTGTTTTCAGAATCAAGAGCACTCGTCGGTTCGTCTAGAAGAAGAATATTCTTATTGATTACAAGAGCTCTTGCAATGGCCACTCTTTGCTCTTCTCCACCACTTAAGCTACTTGGATATTGATCTTTTAAATCTTCTATTCCTAATGATGACAAGACTTTAATTGCATTATTAATCGCTAATTCCTTTGGTATTTTCATTATTACACGTTGTGGTAATACAAGATTATTTATTACTGATAAATGTGGATAAAGTTGATTACTTTGGAAGACCATTCCAATTTTATCTTCCTCACAAAATGTAATCTCTCCTGAATCATAAGTTTCTAAGTCAGCAATTATTCTAAATAGTGTCGTTTTTCCTTCTCCACTTTTGCCAACAACTACAGAAATCATCTCATTTTTAAATTCAACGTTTATTTTGCTAAGTATCACTTTTTCACTAAATGACTTATCTAAATTCGTTATTGTTATCATAGTATCACCTGAAATATGAATATTTTTTTTCAAACTTTTTAAATATATATACAATTACCAAAGATAACATAATGTATATTACACCTACCACAAAAAATGCTTCTACTCTGAAATCTCTTGATACAATTTCTTTGGCATTTCTTAATAGGTCATTTAAAGCAATTGCGGCAATTAAAGCAGTATCTTTTACTAATGTAATTGTTTCATTCCCAACAGCTTGAATACTTCTTTTAATTGCTTGGGGAATAATAATAAATATATATGTTTGAATGTATCCAAAACCAAGAGTTTTTGATACTTCAAATTGCCCTTTATCAATTGATAATATACTACCTCTTATTATTTCAGTAAAGTATGCTCCGTAATTTAGTGAAAAGATTAAAATGGCTACATTCAAGCGATCTAACACAATTCCAAATGAAGGTAAACCATACATCCCAAAATATAATTGAAGTAGTAAAGGTGTTCCTCTAAATATCCAAGTATATGCCCAGATAGTTCGATTTAATACCTTGTATTTTGAAGTTGCTGTAACCCCTAAAGTAATACCAATAATTAATGAAAATACTAAAGCAAAGACAAATACAAGAAGGGTTGTTTCTAACCCTTCTAAGATATAAGGTAATATTGATACTACGTAATCAATATCCATTATTTTCTAAAGATATCTTCCCCGAACCACTTAATGCTAATTGCAGCAGTAGTTCCGTCTAAAGCTAATTGTGTTAATATTTCATCTACTCTAATACGTAATTCATCTTCACCTAGTCTAAAGCCAATACCATATTGTTCATCCCCAAGTGATACGTCAGTTACTAAGATATCATACGTCCCTTGGCTTACAATATATCTTCCCATAATCTCATCAATAATAATTGCATCAATTCTACCACTTTCTAAATCAAGTAATGCTTCAGTAAATGTATTAAATTTAACCATTTCATCAATACTACTAAAGATATCATTACCCTCAAGTGCATATTGTCCACTACTATCAATTTGAACGCCAACACTTAAACCTGTAAGTTCATCAATACTAGTAATAGCACTATCACTTTTAACTAGTACGATTTGACGGTTATTTAAATAAGGTAAACTAAAGTTAATTGATTCCAAACGTTCATCAGTAATTGTTAATCCATTCCAAATCATATCAATACTCCCTGAATTAAGTTCTAAAACTTTACTATCCCATTCAATTGATTGAATTACTAAGTCTACACCTAATGCATCAGCAACAGCTTGTGCTAAATCAATATCAAACCCAACAACATCGCCAGCTTCATCTCTAAATCCCATCGGTGCAAATGTATCATCAAGCCCTAATATAAGTTCACCATTCTCAATTATTCGCTCTAAAGAATTTAATTCTTCATCACTTTCACCACATGCACCTAACGTAAATGCACCTGTTAATACTAACATTAATACTAATAATTTTTTCATTGTAATTCCTCCTTAAAGTTATGTTCATGACCCCAATTATACTTTAACGCTTTAAAGTAGTAAAGTGTTAATTGCATGTAAGTGTTTTCAGGAGTTAAAAATCAGTAATTAATATGCGTTATATCCCTTTGTTATCAGCTTTTTACAAATATTAATAAAATAGAAAAAACAGAGATAAATTTAATTATCTCTGCTTATATATCATAATTTCACCTAATTTTTTACAATAAAGTGCTTATTAAACGGTTTTAATTCAGTAACTAAAATTGCACTAATAATAAGCATTCCACCGATCACTATATTTATCGTTAAAATATCATTAACAATTAACACCGATCCAACAGCTCCAAATAAACTCTCTAATGCAACAATTAAACTAACCCTTGTTGGATGGCTTATCTTCAAAGCATAACTTTGAACTAAGAAACCAAATGCAGTATTAAATACGCCAAGAATAATTAGCGGCCAAATATTACCAAGTGTAATTGCTGGCACTTCTTCATATCCAAACATAAGAACAATCGAGAATATCATTGCAATATACATGTTTGCTAATGTAAATAACACAGGATCTAAATCATATTTCTTTTGGTAATAACTACTAGTGACAACATGAAAAGCAATCATTATCGCACAAATAAATGTATAGAAATCACCAATATTAATCCCCGAAAGTCCTTCACTTGAATAAGTAAGGACAAAAAGACCACTAATAGCGATTAACACACTGATCATATTATAGTAACTTACTCTTTTTCGAAAAAACAGATAGTAAAGGAATGGAACAAATATAATATTAAGTTGTGTAATAAAGCCGTTTTTAGTAGGCGTTGTATATGCATTACCTAGAGTTTGATAATAAAACCCTAAAAATAAGAATATTCCAGTAAAAGCTCCATAAATCACAGTTTTCTTATCAAACTCTTTAATTTTTTTATAATATATCGCTGTCAATAGTATACTTGCTGTTAAAAATCTACCAACCATAATTGTATTAGTACCAAATCCTGATTCTAATGCAATGTCTGTTATTGGAAATCCTAATCCCCAAATAATAGTTACAACTACTAACATCATTTCAGCACGTACGACATTTTTATTCTTCATAACTTTACCTCAATTCAATTTATGAAACTAAAGAGTAATTCTTGAGAATTACTCTTTAAAAATTATTTTAATCTCTTTGTTAACTCTTTTGTTAATTCCTCAAATCCTGGTTTTTCAAGTAACGCAAACATATTTTTCTTATAAGCTTCAACACCTGGTTGATCAAAAGGATTTACTCCAAGTACATATCCGCTTACTGCACATGATTTTTCAAAGAAATATACTAAATACCCAAAACTATATTCATTAATCTCGGGAATATCAATAATGATATTAGGTACTCCACCATCAGTATGAGCAAGCAATGTTCCTAAAAATGCTTTTTCATTAACAAAATCAACAGTTTTTCCTTTTAGATAGTTTAATCCATCTAGATTAAGATCATCTTCTTCAATAACCATCTTTCTTTTTGGTTTCTTGACACTTAATACAGTTTCAAATAAATGTCTTTCACCATCTTGAATATATTGTCCTAAACTGTGCAAATCAGTACTAAATGATGCGCTTGCAGGAAAAATACCTTTATTTTCTTTACCTTCGCTCTCACCAAATAATTGTTTCCACCATTCACCTAAGTAAAATAATGCGGGTTCATAATTTATTTGCATTTCAATCTTTTTACCTGAACGGTATAGTTCATTTCTGATAGCAACATATTTATAAGCCTGATTATCTAGTGAAGGATCCATATATTCTTTATATGCATCTTGTGCACCTTGCATTAACAATCTTATATCAGCACCACTAGCAGCAATCGGTAACAATCCAACAGCGGTTAAAATACTATATCTTCCACCAACATCATCAGGCACAACAAAAGTTTCATAGTTCTCCTTATCAGCTAATGTTCTTAAAGCACCACGTGCTTTATCAGTTGTTGCGTAAATTCGTTTTTGTGCTCCAGTTTTTCCATATTTTTCCTCTAATATCTTCTTAAAAACACGGAAAGCAAGTGCTGGTTCAGTTGTTGTTCCAGATTTAGAAATAACATTTATCGAAAAATCTACACCTTTAATATAATCAACTAAATCTTGCATATATGTACTAGAAATATTATGTCCAACAAAAATAATTTCTAATTCCTTATTTCGCTCAAAATGCTTACCTAGATACTCAATAGCTGCTTTAGAGCCTAAATAAGAACCACCAATACCAACAACTAATAAAATATCAGAATCATTTCTGATTTTTTCAGACGCTTTTATAATTCGCTCAAATTCTTCTTTATCATAACTATTAGGAAGATCAACCCATCCTAAAAACTCATTTCCTTTTCCTGTCTTGTTATGTAAGTCATTATGAGCCTTTTTAATTTCCTTCTCAATCTCTAATAATTTACTAGAATCAATAAAATTAAGTGCATTTTCAATATCAACTTTTAAATACTTTTCCATTATATTCACTCCTTTTATCTATATTTGATATTATCATATTAACGATAACTTGTATACAAAAAGACGATGAATTATTCACCGTCTTCCATATTATAACTTTCAATCCAACCAGTTAAATTTTCCTTTAAAGGAGCGAATCCTTCAGTTAATTCGATGTTATATCTTTTCTTTCTTTTGTGTAATGTTTTATAACTTAAACTAAGTTTAAAATCATTTTGCTTTAAAACTGTCAGTTCAATAACATCTCCTATGCTGACATAATCTTCTATACTACGGACAAAACCATCGCTGAACTCAGAAATATGGATTAACCCAATATAATTCCCTTCAACTTTAACAAATGCTCCATAAGGTTTTATCGCAGTAATCTCTCCCTTAATAATGTTCCCTTCTTTCATTATTAAAACACCTCATTTTTGATTACTCATAAACAGTATATCAAAAAAAATCAAAATAAAAAAGAAAATCGAAAGATTTTCTTTTTTTAGAATTTATTCATAACTTATAACTTATTAAACGTTTTCGACTCCGATAATCCCCGGAACTTCTTCGATTAAAATAGCTTCAATCCCGTCTTTAAGCGTAGAATCAAGCGCTCCACAACCAACACAAGCTCCAAGCATAGTTACATAAACTATTCCATCTTCAAATTTTAAATACTTAACATCGCCACCATCACGTTGTAGGTATGGTCTCACTTTTTCAAGTATTTCTAGAATTTGAACTTCAATATCTTTATCATCCATATTAAACACCTCATTCATAATAATTATCAATATCATTATACATTAAACGAAAAAAAAGGTTAATTAATACGCACATAAATAAAAAATAAGAGTTTTAACCCTTATTTCTTTTAAGTACAAAATATGGTGCATTTGGTGTTGCTGATTCCATTAAGTAATCTGGTATCTTATGATGATTGTCTTCAGTAAATCCTTTAAAGCGCAACATTTCAGCACTATAATCACCTACAATGTACATATATTTGTCTAAATATGAAACATAACGCTCATTAAATGATTTAATGTCTAATGCTTCTTTGTAATCTTTTATAATATCAAAATTTCCATGAGTTGATTCAATCATTGTTTTCCTCCGCTAAATAGTTTATTCGATAACTTGTTACTTCTTTGTTTTTAATCTTAAGTAATACTGTAAATGCTATAAATACAATTATATAGAATATTACTGCTAAATAAAAGACATATAGCTTATCAATTCCATATAAGTACCCACCAACAATAAATCCAACCGTTGATCCAAGCCCAACACTGCTTTGTCTAATCCC
>JASFZA010000005.1:0-6576 GCA_045046715.1 Candidatus Izemoplasma sp. | reverse complement strand
TACAATCCAATCATTAGGTTATCAGTTTGGAATGTTAAATATAGAAAGATTATCGCGAATAGAAATTGAAACTGCAAAAATCTAAAATTATGATATCTTTTTAAAAAGAATGGTGCAATCCAAAGGTTTGCGATTAAAGACACAATCCCAACAACAAAGATAAACACCCCAAGTTCAATCGGGTTATATCCTGAATCTGATATATAGTAATCAATATATCTTCTAACATTATTATGCGAAAAACTAATGAAAAATGTTAAAGATATTGTATATATCGGTATCCACGGAAGTGTTGATACATGTTTTAGTTGCTTAACGAAACTACTTCTTGAAAGACTATGATCAACATCCTTAAGATTTGTCTTTTCAAAATATATATATAGAAAGAACAGAAATACTAATCCTCCTTGAATGAAAAAAACATATCTTAGTTCAGAAATATATTCAGTAACAAAGCCACCGATTAAATAAGCAAATGCTCCGCCTACTAAATACAGGGAAACGGTGTAACTAAGCATTTTATTACGTTCTGATTCATCATCATAGTTGTCATTAATGTATGAATATATATTTACTAATGCCCCAGCAATTGAAAACCCTGATATAAGTGCTGCACCAATTAGTAAATATGGATTTTCAAAGATACCAAATAACGTTTGTCCAACGGCAAAACCTAAAAAGACAAATGCCAGTACTTTATTACGATCTTTAATATCACCAATAGCACCCCAAATCGGTGCCATAAGTAAAAGTCCCAAAGAAGCACTTGCTAAAAACCACCCAATAAATGATTTATCTAAGTCTAGATGAACTAAATATAGTGGCATTGTCGGGTTACTAAAATTAACAAGTACCCCAAACATTAAAGCAATAAATAACAAATATTTACTAGATTTAGTCATAAAATCATCCTTATTTAGATTTTATAGTCATCCTCATCGTAAGCATATTGATCTTCTTGTTTTTTAATGTTTACTGTTTCACTATTTTTAATTAGATCATCACCATATGGTAATGCGATAGCCATTACTATATAGATTAATACTGTAATTGGACCTAATACAAAAATTGAAACTGCAAATAAAATTCTTACCACGTTGAGATCCATCTTTAAATATTCAGCAAGTCCAGTACAAACACCAGAAATTGCTTGGTTTTCTTTTACTTTATATAACCTTTTAGTTTTATCCATAATATTTTCCCCTTTATAACATTCTTATTTTATTTTTTTGTTCTAATAAAACTACCGTTTCAGCAGCTATTGCTTCACTTTTACCAATAATTCCTAGTTTTTCTGACGTTGTTGCTTTAACACTAATAAATGAAACATCTATCCCTAAAATATTAGCTATATTTTGTCTAATTGAATCAATATAATTTCTTAACTTTGGTGTTTCTAAATGAATAGTACTATCAATATTAATAATTCTATATCCTTTATCAACTACTAGTTGTAAAACATGTTTTACAAGTAATGCACTATCAATATCTTTAAATTCGTCACTCGTATCAGGAAATAACTTTCCTAAATCACCTAGTGCTAAAGCACCTAGTAACGATTCAGCAACAGTATGCAGTAATACATCAGCATCACTATGGCCTAATGCTCCAAGTTCACTTGGGATCTCGATTCCACCAATAATTAACTTACGATTCTTAACTAAGCGGTGAAGATCATAACTATGTCCGATTCTAATCATAAAATCACCTCTAAAAATAATAAATCATCTTTTGTTGTTAGTTTAATATTACGATAATCACCTTCAACAATAAATGTTTTTAGATTTAAATATTTTTCAATCAATACTGTATCATCAGTTCCATTATAGTTATTCTTTAAAGCCATCTTATGTGCTTCAATAATTTTAGATGTATGAAATGCTTGTGGTGTTTGCACACGAAATAGCACATCACGATTTAATGTTTTTACAACAAAATTATCTTCAATAACTTTAATAGTATCTTTAGCTCTTATTCCTGGAGTTATTGAATAGTGGTCTTTTAGGCCAATCTTTAAAGCTTTGACTGTCGCTACTGGGATAAATGGTCTTGCTCCATCATGGATTAATACATAGTCATTAGTAACAACTTGTAAAGCTTTATAAACACTTTCTTGTCTAGTTACTCCACCAATCACTATTTTTGTTGTAATCCTTGAGTATTCTTGCTCCATATGTTCAAGATCAGGTTGTGATACAACAAGAATTAACTCTTTGCAATCAATATCTTTATTAAAAAAATCAACACTATAATTTAGTATTTCTTGATTGTGAACGTGGAAAAGCACTTTATTAAAGCCAAGTCCCGCTCTTTCACCACTACCTGCTGCTAAGATGATTGCACTATACATATTAATCACACCTTTATAGTTTGTCATAGAAGAAATAGTTAACATGAGATTTATCTTTAAAGCTTAAATCTAGCGCTTTTATACTTTCTTCAATTACTTCATCAGCTGTTTTATCCTCATATCCGTAATCAGCAATTCCAATATTTGGATAAATTGTTTGTGATATACCGCCAAACACCATTTGAAGGTTTAAAAGTTCCCCACCACCAGTTAAAGCTCTTTTTAAAATTTCAAACTTGTTATCGTCTTTAATAATTAACACATATCTAATCCCGCTTATTCTAAACAAGCTCAATTTATCTTTAATAAATGTAAATCCAATCTTTTTAAGATACTCACCCATCATTAAATCCCCAACATCACGACCGTATTTATAGTTAATCTCGGGAATATTAGCAAGTTCAAATGCCATTAAGTGAAATGGATTCTTTTTCCTAACTAAATTCTGAACTTCAGTATATAAAATTTTATATGACGGAATTGAATTTAAAATCTCAATTTCTGTTTCAGGAAATAATTTTATATCCATTCCTTTAATTGTTGAAATTATTGTGTGTGAATCTTCTAAATAGATTTTTTTACCTTTCTCTTTAATCCATAAATATGAATTTTTATGAATTACACGATATGTAATTGAATATAATGGATTTCTTTTCGATAGTTTTGAAATTGTTGTTTTGTATTGAAGTAAATCATCTTTATAGATCTTTTCTTCAAGTTCAGCTACAGTAAAATCATTTGTTTCGAAATTCATTAAATCAATAAATCTATCTGTTCCAAACATTGTTTTATCAGCTTCACGGAAGCATATCCCATCATTTAGTAGTTCTATTGTTGAGATAAATCTTTTTCTTAATATCTCACTAGTTAAACTTAAATCATCAAAATCACTTTCCAAGTCGTAGTAATCAAAATCAGTTAGATCACCCTTAATAAATTGTTTAATATTAACCGCTAATAAGTTAAAGATAAAGATACCACCAATTACTAGAAAGTATATTTCAAATTCAGATGTATCAATCTTATCGTAGACGTAAAAATAACCATATCCTAATATACTTGCCAAAAGGACTATAAAATTATAGTCTACTTTTTTCTTATATATGAAAAACTTAAGAGCTACTAAAGCAATCCATAATCCTAATATAACTAATGTAATGTAATTTATCATTCTATCACCTACTTATTAATATTCCCTTTAATATATAGATTCGGATAGAAGTATGTTAAATAATATCCGAATATTATTAAATAGTATCCAAGTGCTGAGTATTCTTGCCCTGTTAAAACATTTGTTCCAGCAATAATCAAGAACAACCCACCCCAAATGAATGTTAATCCACCTGACATTGTTTTAAACAGTTTAGTTGTTGTGTAATCAGTACGGTAATCAAACTTAGTATAATCAAAGGCCACTGGTTTATTAATTATCCATGTTCCAAGCCAATATAAACTAATTACTATCTCACCGTAAAAACTATTATGTAATTTATTAAAGTCTGATACAAAGATACTAACAATAAACACAGCCAACATGACGCCAATTGAGAAGTAATCAAAAACATTAATTGCTTTTAAAGTTCGATATTTAAAGTATGTAAGTACGCCAAGCCCAATAAGGAATATTGGTGATATAATTAAATAATCAACAAAGTTTGATGCAAGTAAGAATAAAGCCCAAACTGAGATGACACCTAACATATACTTGATACCTTGTCTTCCTTGAATATATGAGTATTTTGGACTTTTAAACACTTTTTGCCCAAAATCAAAAGCAAAAGCAACATCATCTAAAAACTCTTTATCACCAACGTATTCAAAAGCCCCACTTTTAATTGCATCTTGTAGTGTAATATTCCCAACACTTAAATCATATAAACAATCATTAGTAACAATGATAATAAGATCTGATATATCACTAACACCTTTAAATAAACGTTGGTGTTTTGCCTTTGTTCTTATAAAATATGATTCTTTACCAATAAAGAACTGAATATTTTTTTCTCTTTTACCTAATGTATTTGCTAAGAATTGATGACTTATTATATTCATTAAAACATCATGTGTAATAAAATACTCTTCATCATCACCATGATAAATTAAATCATCAATCGCATCACCATATTCTACTCCAGTTTGAATAATTCCTGTAATTCCAGCTTCTGGTTTAACAAATTTACCAATAAAATAACTATTGGTAAATGGGTTCAACTCTCTGTAATCATCAATATCAAATAAATCATTAACAGTTTTATTTTCCCAAAAATCACTAGATGAAATTCCACTAAAATATTCAACTTTTGTTCCTAGTCTCGAAACATTAATATTATCAATTAATTTAGGGAAATATTTAGTTAAAGTATCAATCACTTGATTAAGTTTAGCTTTTCTTGGTGATTCATCATCAAGAAACTCAACTAAAATAGCTCCTTTACCATCTGCACACGCTTTACTATCAATCGCTTTATAATTAACAAGATTTAAAAGTCTAACCTCGTCATCCTTTGCTTCGCTAAAGATGTATCTATTACTCTTAATCCCTAATTTAACAGGATCTTTATCAACACCTAAATATAACTGATTAATATATCTTTTATTCCCAATTGTCGGATACATTGAATAAAACTTCTCTTTGATATCTTTACGATGTGGCATATATTGATCAACAAAATCATCAATTCGCATATTTATAACAAAGTGTTTGGCAAATATTTCATTACCTTCTGCGTCGATAATGGACTTAATTACATTATTTTCTACTTTAAACTCTTTAATATCTCTATTTGTGAATATCTTTTCTTTTTGTTTTGAAATTTCTTTTGAAAATGTTTTTACAATCTCGTCATATGAAGTTTTAATAAAATGCGATCCTTCGATAAATGTATCAAACCATTTAATGAAGTAGTTATATGAACTTATTTCATCAATGGGGATTCCAACCGAATCATACATTAAAGTAAATTCATTTTGCAAACTTTCATTATCAAAATATTTGTCTAATACTTGTTTTAAACTTAAATCTCCCCACTCAATTAAAAGTGATGTGAGGGTATATTCATCACTACTTAAGCGATTTTTCTTTTGGATTATATAATTTTTATGATGAACTAATACATCATCAAAGAATTTATGAAGACTATCTCTATGTTTTGGATAATACCTTACTAAATAAGTAAGAAAATCATCAAAATTATTAGTTCTAACAAATGTTTTTTTATCTTTATTAAAAATTGTTACTTTTTCATTATGATAATACTCAAAATTAGTTTCTAGACCGCATCTTCTCAAATAATCATTGAATAGATCTCCGCGATGGACTCCTCCAACATCATAATTGTAATATTTGAATTCATATGTGAAGTTTTTACTATCTTTAATCTTTTTAGTATATTTTTGTAATTTTTTCTTTTTATCTTGTTCAAAAAGAGCTATATTTCTTAGCCTTTTTGATAAATAAACAGCAGTTGTGAGAGATCCTAAACCTCCACCAATAATTATAACGTCATATTTTTCCATATTATCACCATTTTCTATTACTAACATTATTATATCATATCAAGAGAATGATATATATATCCGTTTTTATAAACTTACGTATACTAAAAAAAGCCTTTCGGCTTTTTATTATTGTAAATGTTTCTCAATATATAAAATTAATGATTCTTTACTAATATCTAAATCTAAATAGCCATCAAGAGCGATACTTATATTTCCAGTTTGTTCACTAACGACAATTGTTAGTGAATCTGTAACTTCACTAATTCCGATTGCTGCTCGATGTCTTGATCCTAACTCTTTAGGAATATCTAAACTATCACTTGGTGGATAATATGCACCTGCACAAACTATATGATTTCTTCTAATAATAACTGCTCCATCATGTAGTGGTGTATTAGGATAAAATATTGTTGAAAGCAATTCACTATTAATTGGTGCATTAATGGGAAATGCCCCACTTATGTACTCTTCCATTGAAATAGCTTTTTCAAAAGTAATCAATGCTCCAATTTGTCTACCTGACAAATAATCGATACTTTTAATTATTTCAATCTTAATTTGATCTTCAATTGTATTAGCAAATAATTTGTTTCTTCCGAACCCAACTTTGCGCATCAATTGTGTTATTTCTGTTTGTGTAACAGTTAATATTAATAAAAATAAAGGCGCAATTTTAAACAATGTATCAACAACAACAATACTTTCATCAAGAAGTTCTGCAATCTTTT
>JASFZA010000004.1:0-4261 GCA_045046715.1 Candidatus Izemoplasma sp. | reverse complement strand
ATATTAATAATTCTTAATAAAGTAATATATAGCGCCTCTACAATTGTAGGAGTATTATAGGTGTTTCCTATAATCCCATATAACAAATATGTCTATTTATTATATTCGGCGATCGTTACCTTTCAAGTGTTTCAAAGCTTACCAGCTCCACACTTTACTAATTCAAATCGCAGCCTCTATTTTTTTATGATAATGCAATCTTACCAAATATAGCTAATGTTGTCAACTTTAATTTTTATGGAAGTGTTTTCATTAAAAAATACCTTCAATAACTGAAGGTATAATTTTTTATTTATATTGATCCATAGATTGCATAACTTGTCTTACTTGACGTTCACTAGGTTTACGACCCATTTGAGTCATCATAGCTCTAATCATTGATTCGTTTACTGGTGGATTTTCTCTTAAGTATTTTTTAAAATATTTTTGTGATAAATAAAATCCAAGTCCAGCTCCAACAAGTAACGCTGCTACTATTGATACTATTTCTGCCCATAATGGCATAAAGACCACTCCTTCATTATTTCTCTATCATATTTTACTAGATTTCGGATATTTTATCAAGGAATTTGTTTATAGTCGTTTAAAATCTAATTTATAAGGTATCTTTATATATACACCTAAGATAATTGTGTACATAATTATCTCCTGATTAATTCTTTTTTAATATCCTGCATTTTCATATATATTTAATAACATTTCTAAATAACGAAAGTATTTATTAAAATGTATTTACTTTTACACTATATTCTTATAAAATAATATTGAAATGAAATGTAGAGGAGGAATACTATGCCTAGAAGAATTAGTGATGAATGTATCGCATGCGCTGCATGTGTTGCAGAATGTCCAGTTGACTGTATTGCTGAGGGAGCTATCTTTGTAATTGATGAAGATGTTTGTATCGATTGTGGAGCTTGTGAACCAGTTTGTCCAGTTGAAGCTATTTCAGAAGTTTAAAAACTAAAAAAAAAGAGTGATAAACTCTTTTTTTTATACGAAAATATAAGGATTGGTGTCAATTTCAGTTAAGATAATGTTACATTTAACATTCTCTTTAACTAATAAGTCTTTTAAATAAGTGCCAAAATGTGATTCGATATTATGTCCAATATCTAATACATTTAATCCTAAAGCTAAAATATCAAGTGCTGTATGATATGTAATGTCTCCTGTTATGTATAAATCAGCATTTTTTATTTTGGCTTGGCGGAATACTGAAGAACCACTTCCCCCAGTAATTGCTACTTTAGATACTTTAGAATTTAAGTTTCCAATAAATCTTGCATCATTAACACTAAATGTATCTTTTGCAAAATTAATAAAGTCTTCTATATTTTGTTCTTTTACAGTACCAATTCGGCCTAGACCTTCAGTTTCTGTTGTAAAATCAAGAACTTCTTGATTTTTAATGTTCAACATGTCAGCAAGCATTTTATTCATCCCGTTATTACTAATATCAAAGTTAGTATGTGCTACATATAACGTTATATTATTAGCTAAGAGCTTCTCGATGATACTACCTTGATACGAATCAGTATTTATTGTTTTAATCGCTCTAAACAGCAATGGGTGATGTACAATTATTAAATCAGTCTTTGTTTCAATTGCTTCATCAACGGTATCTTTAGTTATATCAAGACTAATCAATATTTTATTAAAGTTTTTACTCATTGTTCCAATTTGTAGTCCTACATTGTCCCATTCATACGCTAAATCAATTGGAAAATGAGTTTCAAGAACTTTCTTAATTACTTGTCCATCCATACTAAAACCTCCTCAAAGCTAATTATCTTCTGTTTGATATCTGTTATTTTATCTTCATTGATAATGTTTGGTAAAACTTTTTTTAAATAATCTAATTGATCGGTAATGTTTTTAACAAATAGATATGGTTTATTAATAAGATTATATGGACCAAACTTAATTTCGAGTTTAGAATAATCTTTTACACCACGTTCTAATACTAGAACTTCGTAATATTTAGTATTTTCACTTAAATATAACTCATCAACAATATAGAACCCAATGTCTTTTAATACTTCTCTAATATAGAACGAGTCACTATTAGGCTGCAAGATTAAACGTTTAACGTTTAATAAGTTGTCTTTAATAATAATATCACTAATTAATTTACCACCCATACCGCTGATCACAACAACATCAACTTCATCAGTTATTTTATTTAAACCGTCACCAAGAATAACTTTTATTTTTGGTGAAAGGTTTGCTTTTAACACATTACTTAACGCGACAACGTACGGCCCTTCTTTATTATCAATTGCTAGGACTTTGTCAACAAAACCTTTGTTGACTGCCTCAATTGGTAAATAAGCATGATCTGTTCCGATATCTGCTAGGAGACTGAATCCTCTGGTATACTGTAAACACGTATTTAAACGTTTCGAAAGAACCATTATTGTCCAGTCATAAAGTCTTTAAGTTTTTTACTTCTTGAGGGATGTCTTAGTTTACGTAGCGCTTTGGCTTCAATTTGTCTTATACGTTCACGTGTCACTCCAAATTCACGTCCAACTTCTTCAAGTGTACGGTTACGTCCATCAAGAAGACCGAATCTCATACGTAATACTTTTTCTTCACGATCAGTCAAAGTTTCAAGAACTCCATCAAGTTCACGTTTCAACATTTCTTTTGACGTAAACTCCATTGGCGTTAACGTATCTGGATCGGGAATAAAATCTCCCAAACTTGAATCTTCTTCTTCACCAACAGGTGATTCTAATGATATTGGTTCTTGAGCTACTTTTTGAATAATTTGTACTTTTTCAACAGTAATTCCCATTCTTTCAGCCACTTCTTCAGGACGTGGTTCACGTTTTAACTCTTGAATAAGTTGGCGCTGTGTTCTTACTAGTTTATTAATCGTTTCAACCATATGGACTGGAATTCTTATTGTTCGAGCTTGATCGGCAATAGCACGTGTAATAGCTTGTCTAATCCACCACGTTGCGTATGTTGAGAATTTGAATCCTTTAGTATGATCAAATTTACCAACAGCTTTTATAAGACCCATGTTACCTTCTTGAATTAAATCAAGAAATTGCATTCCACGACCAACGTATCTTTTAGCAATAGAAACAACAAGACGTAAGTTTGCTTCAACTAGTTTATTTTTAGCAAGCTCTCCACTATACATTATCTTTTCGATTTCTTTTTTATATTCCGGTGAAATATATTCACCTTCAGCAACCATTTCATCAAATTGTTCACGAGCAACTTTAGCAGCAGCAATATCAATTGCTAAGTCAACTTCCATTGTTCCTTTTAAAAGGTCAACGCGGCCAATTTCTTTTAAATACATTCTTACCGGGTCATCAACTTTAATTGATATTTGGTTTTCAAATGATTTATCGTGTAGTAATTCTTCTTCAATATCTTTTGTAAAGTTTAAATCTAAAACAATAGCATTATCTAGTTCAGGATCAATATCATCTTCACCTGAGGCACTGTTTGATTTTAATGGTGGCACTGCTAAATTAACCATTGATTCAGCACTTACAACATCAACTTGTTTTTTTTCTAGTTCTAAAAGCAATTCATCAAACTCTTTTGAATCGTCAGAAACATACTTTTTAATTTCCTTCATTGTTAAATACCCTTTTACTTTGCTTATTTCTACTAATTCTTGAACAATTTTACTTTTTTCCATGATTTACCTCCGCTATCTTTTTATGATACTCAAGTCCTAACTGTAACTTCTCTTCATTAGTACTTGCAAGTTCTATTTTTCTTTTTAAACGTTTTAACTTATCATTTTCAATATATTCGTGGATGACATCCATAAAGTCTTCAAACTCATCTATATCATAATATATGTCTTTAAAACATTTATTATAAAGCGCCTTTTCTTCATCAGTTAACTTACTGTAGAATATATCAACCTCAAATACATACTCACTAATATTCTTTAAATTTTTATAATATAGATTTTCAATTTTTTGCTTGATTGCTCGAACAGTTCTGTTAATGTAGAATACTTCATTAAACTCATTGTTAAAGCGCTGAAGATATTTAAAATCTTTCATAAAATATTTAAGAATACGGCGTTCAGCTTTAACGTAACGATCTTCAATAACTAGTTGGTTATTCCCACTATTTCGACGGGGAATTAAAGTTTTTCTAGTGTATTGTGAAAAGTCTTGTTTTACTGAAACACTTGAAACATCAATATCAATTGCTAATTTTCTAATATAAGTTTCAATAACTATATTTGAAGTATTTTTGATTAGATCAAAAACGC
>JASFZA010000003.1:0-6581 GCA_045046715.1 Candidatus Izemoplasma sp. | reverse complement strand
GATCTTAAAGCATCATTAAAACTTCCGGTATCAGTTCCAACTTCACGTTGGTGAATAATTGATTTATCATCTTCAAAGATAAATTCAATTGGATCTTCAATAGTGACGATATGTTTACTTGTAGTAGTATTAATTTCATTAATAATAGCTGCAAGTGTTGTAGATTTACCACTACCTGTTGGCCCTGTAACTAATATTAACCCATGCGACTGTTTAATTGTATTCTTTAAAACTTGTGGAAGTTTAAGTTCATCAATACTTAATATTTTGTTGTTAATAACTCTAATAGCAATTGCTATTTTACTTTTTTCATAATAAATATTATAACGGTATCTAACACCGGCAATTTGGTTACTACCATCAATTTGTAATTCTTTCGCTAAATTGCTATATTTATCTTTTAAGATTTCCTTAGCGATTTCAATTACTTGTTCACTTGTTAAATACGTATCAAGTTTAATTATCGCTTTTTTTCTTCTGATTCTAATATACTGATCACTCGTAATATGAATATCACTAACATTCTTATT
Source organism: Candidatus Izemoplasma sp. (assembly GCA_045046715.1). Lineage (GTDB taxonomy): Bacteria > Bacillota_I > Bacilli_A > Izemoplasmatales > Izemoplasmataceae > JASFZA01. Next base: position 6,051 of record JASFZA010000003.1, on the reverse strand, counting down.
AATCGCTTCAACTAATAACTTTTCTAACATATTTATCACCTCGTAAAATTAATTTATCCTTTTTGATAACTAATTTCTATTTTTCCATATTTATAACTTTTAAGCCTTTTAATTCCTTAACAAAAAAATCCATTGCATGACGTAAGTTTTGTTGATGATATGGATATACTTGTGTTTGATTTAAACTAATAATTTTATTTATATGTTCCCAATGAGTATATCCTTCATTCTTAAGATTTTTATGTTTTTTACTTAAAATAAAATATATAAACTCTCGTCCTTTTGTACGATCGTTTTTATTCTTTAATGACCCATATACTTCCAGTAACTCTTTTAACATTGTTGCGCAACCAACTAAATCTTCTGCTTCATAAAGTTTTTCCATCTCAGTGATATTTATTCGATACGATTCTTCTTGATCATCTGTGTGGTTTTCTTGCTTTTTACTAAATAATTTAAACATTACTCTACACTCCTTAGATGTAAATAAATTTATACTCTTAATTATATAATATTCCTTACAAATGAATTAATCAACATCATAATCGTAATAATCGTAGATAAATGCTTTATCAAAGAAATTTATCGCCCTTTTAATTTGAGTATTTTACTAAAAATACATCTATCCGCAGATAGATGTATTTGTTTAAAATATGAATAATCCAACAACTCCAGCAATAGTGATGTAGTATATCGGATGATGATTCCATTTATTAGTGGCGTACATAAACACACCAAACATTATAATTTCGTATAAATTAAATAGATCTGAAAACTTATTTGTGTCATCAAATAATGGCACATCAACAAGCGTTACTTCAGCAATGACGTAAGCAGCAACAAGGATTAACGCTGTAACTGCAGGGCGGATTCCAACAAACAATCCTTTAACAATTTTAGCTTCTCTAAATTTATTTAAGTAATGCGAAATAATAATAATAATTGTTACACTCGGTGCAACAATTCCAAGTGTTGCAACAATACTACCAATTGGTCCAAACTGAGAATACCCAACAAAAGTTGCAACATTAACTCCAATTGGTCCCGGTGTTGATTCACTGATAGCTATCATATTAGCAAATTCAGAAGTTGTTAACCAGCCTCTTAATATAACCTCTTCTTGGATTAACGGAATAGCAGCTAATCCCCCACCAATCGTAAATAAACCTACTTTAAAGAAGATCAAAAACAAATACAATAAATCAAGCATTTTGTCTCGCCCCTTCCTTATAAGAATTAATAATAATTCCAATAGTTCCAGCAACTAAAATTATATATATCGCTGATATATTAATTAGTGCAACAAGCACAAATGATATAATAAAGATTAATAAACTATACCAGTTTTTAATCGATCCTTTAGCCATCTTAATAACAGCATTTAATATTAGAACAACAACAACAACTCTTATTCCAGTAAATGCACTTTCAACAAAAGCATTAGATGAAAACTCATCATAAAATGCAGCAATTGATATAATAATAATCCACGAAGGAGTAACCATCCCTAGTGTTGAAAATATTGCTCCTAAAATACCCTTTTTCTTATAGCCAATAAAAGTAGCAGTATTAATCGCAATAATTCCTGGTGTACTTTGCCCAATGGCAAAGTAATCCATCATTTCTTCATCAGTTGCCCAACCGTATTTTTCAACAACTTCTTTTCGTAACATCGGTAGCATCGCATACCCACCACCAATAGTGAAAAGACCAACTCTAAAAAATGCAAAATATAATTCTACTAAAATACAATCTTTTAACCATCTAATCATGATAATTCTCCTAACTGTAAGTTTCCATAATATATATTACATTAATCTAATATCATATACAAGATTAATTCTATTTACCTAAAAAATAACATCTTTTTTGGAGTTCTTCATAAAACTCATCTCTTTTTAAAGGAGAAGTTAAATAAGTTCCTAATATATACCCTTTATTAGTTAGTCTAATATGAACTTGATCTTTACTTAAAGCAAATCCACTAGGAAATTGTTTTTTCTTATAAATTCTTTTAATTCTCTCATATCTAATTCGAACAAAGAATATTCCCGATCTCAACAATAAATATTCATCTTTAAATTGATAATACGTTGTTTTTGAGACGTGAATCATCATACTAAAGATTAATATTGGTAAAGGAAGCATAATATATAACCCTTCATAAATGAATAAACCAAACAAAAACACTAAATATATTTCAATAACAATAAAGATAATAAAAACCATTTTATCTACTTTCGAGTAATACTTCATATTAATCGCCCTCTTCTTCTAAATATTCATCAATAATTTCAATTGCTTCTTCAATCGTATTATCAAAGTTATCAAGCTCAACATCAATCCATTCAACATCAAATTGATTATTAAAAAACGTAAGCTGTCTTTTAGCTAAGTTTCTTGAATGTTGTTTAATCTTATCAATTGCTTCTTCTTTAGTACAATTACCATCAAAGTAATCATATAACTCTTTATACCCAATCGCACTAACACTATATCCATTAATCCCTTGGTCGTATAATCCTTTTACTTCTTCAATTAATCCTTGATTAATCATCTTATCAACGCGAGCGTTGATAAGTTCATAAAGAACACTTCGTTCTAAAGTTAACCCAATAATAACAAAATCATATACCTTAACATCTTTATTAACATTATCACTCATTTTATTATTATCAGCACGGCTTAACGCCTGAATAACTCGTTTCCGGTTATTCGGGTGAACCCGTAACGCTTGATTAACATCTTTAGCTAAAAGGATTTTATGTAAATCCTCATTAGATACATTTAAGTACTTACCTTCTAACGATTTATCACGTCGTGAATCAGTAAAATTATAATCATAAAGAACACTCTTAATATAAAGACCTGTCCCCCCAACAATAATTGGTAAATTATTGTTCGTTTCAAATTCCTTAATTTTTTCTCGAACAATTTTTTGAAATAACGCTACACTAAATTCTTCACCAACATCTAAAATGTCAATCAGATGGTGCTTAACACCATCCATTTCTTCTTTTGTTACTTTACCACTACCAATATTTAACTGTTTATATACTTGTACACTGTCACCACTAATTAACTCTGTCCGATAATGTTTTGCGAGACTAATTGATAGTTTTGTTTTACCAATACCTGTTGGTCCAACGATTGCGATGATCATTATTACATAATCCTCTTAAACATTTTTTCAACTTCGGTTTGTGTAAACTTAATAATCGTCGGACGTCCATGCGGACATGTATATGGGTTTTGACAGTTTTCTAAATCAAATAACAATTTCTTGATTTCATTTTTATTAATAAAATGATTAGCTTTGATTGAATGTTTACAAGATAAGTCTTTAGCAAGTTGGTTTTTAATATCCCCAATTGTTACATCCTTACCTTCTAAAATGTATTTAATCATTTCTTCGGTATAACTTCTTTCATACCCTTCAATGAACCATGAAGGGACTGTTGTTACATCAACAGTTGAAGTACTGTTGCTAATTAGTTTAATCCCAAATAATTCAAGGTCACTTAACGAATCTTTTAAAGCAATTACTTCAGCATTTGATAAATCTAAAGTAATCGGAATTAATAATTCGTATGTATTTATTTTTGGATTAGCCATTTTTTTATAATAGTTTTCATACCGAACACGTTCAGCAGCAGCGTGCTGATCAATTAAGTATAACGAACTACTTGATTGAGCAATCAAGTAAGTACCTAAGTACTGCCCAATATATTCAAGTCGTGGTAATTTTGTCGTTTCTTCTTTAACTGGATCAATTACAACTTCTAGTGATTCTTGTTCTTGATAAGGAGTAGCTTCTTCTTTAATAACTTTTCCAAGAAGTTCAGGATTACTAGTTTTTAAATTAAGTTCTGGATAAAATGTATTATCAATTACTGGGTTTTTCATTTCCGGGATTAGATTTAATGTTCGTAACTTTTCTGAAATCGTTTCTTTAATTAACCTTAGCAACATTCTTTCTTCAGTAAATTTCACTTCTAATTTTTGCGGATGAACATTAACATCAATTAATAACGGATCTAAAGTAATATTTAGTAAGACAATTGGGTATTTACCAATTGGCAAATACGTTTTAAATGCTTCGTTAACACTATTAATTATCTTATTATTCTTGATTACACGTCCATTAACAATAACTGTGATATGACTTCTTAAACTACGGTTAATAAATGGTTTAGTAAGATATCCATCAATCGCAAAGTATTGATCTTTATTGCTAAAAGGCACCATATTCTTAATAATTTCGATACTATAAATATTAGAAAGCACTTTTAAAACATCATTACTTCCATTTGATTTGAATAATTGACGCTCGTCATTATTCAAAGTAAAAGAAATCTCAGGATGAGATAGTGCCATCTTATTAATATATTCTGTAATATATGATAATTCAATTGTTGAACTTTTTAAATGTTTAAGTCGTGCTGGTGTATTATAAAATAAATATCTAATGCCGATCTTTGTTCCTTTTCTTGGAACTGAAAATCCACTTTCTCTAATTTCACCATTTAAGAAGTATACTTTATGTCCTGTTCCACCTTCACTACTTTCAATCTCAAAGTGTGAAACACTTGCGATTGAAGGTAAAGCTTCACCTCTAAAGCCAAGACTTGTAATATGGAATAAATCATTTGCAGTTTTTATTTTACTAGTAGCATGTCGTTCTACTGATAAATAAATATCTTCTTTACTCATTCCCATCCCATCATCAGTAACACGAATTAAAAGTAATCCAGATTCCTCTAAATCAACTGTAATATTCTTGCTTTTAGCATCAATACTATTCTCAACTAACTCCTTAACAACGCTCGCCATATTAACAACAACTTCCCCAGCTGCGATTAAATTTGAGAGTTTATCACTAAGTTTTATAATTTTTGCCATATTATCACTTCTTTCCAATATATTCATTATATAGAAAAATTTGAAGTTTTTCTATATAAATTGTTAGATATGTACGATATTTATAGTATAATATATATAACTTAAAAAAGGGCGTGATTAGATGATAGATTTTCAAGAAGTTCACAATACTAAAATGCGAGAAGGATTAACAGTTATCTTAGCATTAACATTGGTTGCTTTAGGAGTAATGTTTATTCTCCTTGGTTTTTATGCAGACAGTGCAGTCTTTATGATAATTGGTAGTATATTTACTGTATTAGGTGGATATATATTTATGAAGTCGTACGTCAAAACTTCAGCGTTTCATGGTAAGTTTTTTAAAAATGAAGCAATCCCTTATTTAGAATCAATAATTGATGATTTTAAATATGATAAAGAAAAAGGGTTTACCGAAGATTCTTTAATAAATGCAAATATAACAAACAAATATAATTACTTTGAATCTTCAAACTTAATAACTGGAATTTATCGAGATATTGCTTTTAATTATAGTGATGTATCTGTTATTCAAGTTTCTAAAACTAAAAAGAATAAGTTTGTTGTTGATCAATATTTTAAAGGTAAAATCTTTAAACAAGAATATCAAAAACCGTTTAAGTTTACATTACTAATAACTAAAGTTTCGTTACTAGCGAAACCGAAAGGTCTTCTTAAAGTATCAATCGGTAATATTACTTTACCAGACGCCGTTAACATTTATACTACTAGTGAAGAAAAACTCCTGAAGAATATTTCAAAAGAGTTTGTTAGTTACTTAGAAACGATCATTAATGAGTCTAGTACAACAGCACTTATTATAAGTGGTAAAACACTAGCCGTATTATCATACGACGGGGTTAATCTATTTGATGTTCATAATGAACAAGGATATAACGAAGGTCTCCTTAAGACATTCACAGATCCCCTTGATATCTTCGTTGATATCTATAACCTAATTAATCCAAAATAGTCTAAACAAAAATCCAAGTGGTCATTGATATGATACCTCTAAAGTAGACACTATAAAAAAGAAAGTAATCACTAAGATTATAAGTACTTAATTATAGTAGAACTTTGGAGGTATTTTTATATGGGAAGAAAACCCAAATACAGTAAAGAGACAAAGCTAGAGATAATCAAAAGATTCAC
>JASFZA010000002.1:0-13894 GCA_045046715.1 Candidatus Izemoplasma sp. | reverse complement strand
CCAACACTTCCTCGTGATCCAACTAAATAACCATCATCTAATGATTTTTTAACTAGTAAATGTGAAATATAATAAACGGTAGAGAATTTATTAACAGTAATAGATTTGATTTCTTTATTGATTCTATCTTGTAAAATCATTGGTAAATTATCACCGTAAATACTCTTCGCTTTATCACTGACCATCTTAATCAATTTGTTTTCTACTGAAGGTATACCTTCAAGTGCTAAAAAATCATCCGTTGGAGCGTAAAGCTCCGGATGGAACGCTTGAACAAAATCAATTTTATCAGCAATTAAATTTGTATTAGTAACAACTAATTCTTTTGCAACATCGCTACCTAAATACTCGAATTCTTCTAACATTTCTGTTGTTGTTCTAAAATATTGCGATGGAATATTTTTAAATCTAACAAGTGGATGTCTCCCTCCACCTACAACAGGTGATTGAACGTATATATCTCGATAAATTGATTCATTTAATTCAAGATGGTGAACATCTCCAGTAGCAACTACTGGTATATTTAATTCTTTACCAACTTTAATTATTTTTTCAATTGTATCTTTTATTACAAATTCAATATTTGTAAAGTTTTCTCCTAAGTACATATAATCAATAGGTGGTTGAACTTCAAGGTAATCGTAGTACTTTGCCATTTCTTTAAGTTCAGCGTAATTTTTATTTAATGCAACTTCAAAGAACACGCTATTCATACACCCAGAACCAACCATTATTCCATCTCTGAATTTATCTAACACACTCTTCAATAATTTTGCTTCTTTATGAAAATTATCAGTGTTGGCAATACTTACAATTTGAAACATATTTCTTAAACCAGTTTGATTTTGGACAAGTAAATTTATATGTTTACTTATTGTATGTTTGTAACCCCCACTACCAATTGTTAAATCATTAATTTCCAATATATTTTTTTTGCCAAGTTTATTAAAATCTCTTAAAATATAAAGTAATATTTCAGCAGTAGCACGTGTATCATAAATAGCTCTATGGTGTTGAATTAGTTCTACTTTCATCATTTTAGCGACTGCTTTTAAATTAAATCTTAACAATTTATCGTTATACATATTTCTTGCAGCTGATAAAGTATCAATTACAGTATATTCTTTATCATTAATTCCAAACTTTTCAAAGTTTTCATATATATGACCCATATCAAAATGAGCATTATGAGCAACTAAAATTGAATCCCCAAAGAATGATTTTATGTCTTTTATGACATCATCAATAATTGGTGCATCTTTAACATCAGAATTAGTTATTGATGTTATTTTTGTAATTAATGCTGAAATTGGAATTTCAGGATTAACATATGTTTCGTATTCATCAATGATTTGATTGTTATGAATTTTTACAGCTGCTATTTCAATTATTTTATCATAATTAACACTAAGTCCAGTAGTTTCAATATCAAAAACGACGTAAGTCGCATCATTAACTGAAGTATCAATTGGGTTTTTGACTATTTTCAAAGTTTCTTCATCAACGAACGAAAATTCAACTCCATAAATCGGTTTAATCGATTTGTCTTTTGTTGCTTTAAAGAACTCTGGATAGGCTTGCACATTGGAATGGTCTGTTAAAGCAATAGCTTTATGACCCCATTTTTTTGCTGCATTGACGTACTCCCCAATTCCTGTTATTGCATCCATTGTCGACATTTTTGAATGCAAATGAAGCTCTACTCTCTTTTCAGTTTCTAAATCAACACGAGTATCTCTTACGTGAATCTTTTCCGTTCGTTCGATAGTCTGAGCAGTAATGCTAACCTCATCAATAAACTTGTCAAATGTAGCAAAACCAGATACTTTCATTAACATACCTATTTTTGCTCCAGATAAAAATGTAGCTTCCTCTTTATCACGAACAAATTTTTTAACATGAATTGAATCGTCAGTATCACTAACAATAAAAGTAAACAGTGATGTATTATCATTTATCTTTCTAAAATCAACACTAGTCACTTCTCCTTCAAAAGAAAAGATAGGTTTTTCATGCATCGATTTATATATGATAAAGTCATCCTCTGATATAGGGATATCCTTAATCGTATTCTTTATTGATCTGATGTATTTATCACGGTATGATAAAAATTTCTTTGAATGTGGTGCTTGTTCGGATTGTTGAGTAACTTTATTCATATATTCCTTATTATTCTTTTCGATTCGTGAAGTAATAGTTTCTTTTTCTTCACAAATTCTTGTTCCCAAAATCACATTTAGTCCAATCTTCTGCAGTTCCTTTTTTACATCGTAAAGAAGCGAAGTAACAAAAGTTCCATCACTTGGACAGATTACTTGAATACGATTATCCTTCAGTTCAACTTCAAAATCAATAATCGAATTAAAACGTGGTTTAGTTTTAGCAAGCGTTCTAAGTACATAATCATAATATTCAAGTAGATCTTGGTATGATATATTATTGTAAGAAATTCGAAAATCAACACTATCAATATATTTAAGTTTTTTAGGTAGATTTCCGATTCTGCTTTTAAACTTGTCAAATGTATCAATACTTAGTGTATTTTCTAAAACAATATCAAAAAACCAACTATTGTCGGCCTTATTTACAGTTAACTCTTTTAAATCTCCAAAAATTTCATTTTGAAATTCTTGCATTTCTAACATTTCTAATAGCTTAAAAAATTTGTCATTCATGATGCTCACTCCGTTACTTTATGATGTCAATATTATACCATATTACACTAGTATTATTGCATTTTTTCGAAAAAAAAAGTAGAGCTAATCTACTAATTTTCTTCGAATTCAATTTCAATTTTTTCGTCTAAAATTTCTTCTAATGCAATCCCTAATGGTTTACTTGATTTCGGGTCAATAGGTGTGTAATCGTCTTCTTTGATTATTTTGGCTCTCATTGCTGCTGCGTAAGCTAATTTATATTTTGAGTCAATTTTTGTAAGTAGATCATCGATTGATGGATATCTTAAACCGTCTTTATTTTTTGCCATTATATTTTACCTCCAATATTTCGTTATATTTGTAAATCGAGCGTTTTGTTCTTGCATGTTCTGCTCTAATTATCGCTAATATTCTATCAGCTGCATTAGTGACTTCATCGTTTACAACGATGTAATCATATTTATGAGCAAGCGGAAACTCGCTTTCAGCTTTATCCATTCTTTCTTGAATTATATCCGGATTTTCTGTCCCTCTTCTTAATAGGCGGTTATAAAGTGCCTCTTTAGTAGGAGGAGCAATAAAAATAAATACTCCATCAGGAGCTTTTAATCTTACTTGAAGTGCACCTTGAACTTCAATTTCAAGGACAACCTCTTTCCCAAGAGCAAGTTGTTCATCAACTTTATCTTTTGGTGTTCCGTAATAATTACCAACAAATTCAGCATATTCGATAAATTTGCCATCTTTAATTCTTTGAGTAAATTCTTCTCTCGTTACAAAGTAGTAATCTACTCCGTCAACTTCGCCTTCACGCGGCGCTCTTGTTGTCATCGATATTGAATATACTAAGTCGTGGCCTTCTAATTCAAAAAGAGCTTTTCTTACAGTCCCTTTTCCTACACCAGATGGACCACTCAAAACAATTAATAAACCTCTTTCATTAAGTTTCATTGAAGAAGTCCCTCCTATCATAATCAATATTATATATAATACCATTTTTTAGCCCTAAATGTAAATGATAAAAACATTTTTTTTATTTTTTCTGTTATGTTATAATAGCTATGGTGATTATTATGAGTTTTGATGGATTATATTTAAGTAAAATAGTAAATGAATTACAAGAAACACTAACATCTGGTAGAATCAGTAAAGTCTACCAGCTTTCTAAACACGACTTGCTTTTACAAATAAGAAGTCGATCAAAAAAACAAGAAATTATCATAAGTTCTTCTCCGGAATATTCCCGAGTACACTTAACTAATTTACCTTATACAAAACCAAGTCATCCTCCTATGTTTTGTATGTTTTTAAGAAAGCATATTGAGGGAAGTATAATACTAGATATTTCACAATACAAACTTGATCGTATAGTAATATTTAAGCTTTCAACTAGAAATGAACTCGGTGATAAAAGTATTAAACTATTGATTGTTGAAGTTATGGGAAAACATTCTAATATTATCCTAACCGATGAATCATATAAAATACTTGACGTTGTTAAACATGTTTCTCCGTTTGATGATATAACAAGAACAATGCAAAAAGGTGCAATGTATCTTTTTCCTGAATCGAGTAAATTAGACTATAAAGATGATAAAGCTGTTATCGACTTTTTTAAAGATTTAGATAATGTTAATGCTTTTAAAATCCAGCAACATTTTTTAGGATTTTCAACACTTTTAGCAGAAGAAATAATTTACCAATTTGAGAATTCAAATAGTAGTATTGTTGATACATTTAATCAAGTTGTAAATAGCGAAGTAAATCCCGTTCTATTTAACAATAAAAGACATCACTTTTACTTTTTTAATCTTTCGCATATAACTGCTGATACTAAAGAATTTGATACAGTGAATAGCTTGACTGATTACTATTACTATAATCGTGATGAAGCAAAAAGAGTAAAGCAAAAATCTAAAGACTTAGAACTTTTTATAAAAAATAATATATCTAAAATTAAGAACAAGATTGTGAAATTAAATAAACAATTATTAGATACAGATAAACGTGATATCTTCCGAATTAAGGGTGAATTAATTAAGGCAAACCTCCATCTAATGAAAAATGGAGATGCCATATTAAACTGCATAAATTATTATACAAATGAAGCAATTGAAATCATCCTTGATCCCAAGCTATCTCCTGTTAAAAATAGCGAGAAATATTTCAAAAAATTTAAAAAGTTTAAAACAAGTATTCCTTACATAAATAAAGAAATTACATCAGCAATATATTTATTAGAATACTTTGAGTTACTACTAGTCCAATTAAACAACGCTTCAATGAATGATATTGACGAAATGAGAAGTGAACTTGAAGATAAAAAATTATTAAAAAAACGTAAACGCGTTGTTAAGAAAAACAAAAAACCCAATTATGAGTCTTTTATTGATGCTGATGGTATCGAAATACTTGTTGGTAAGAATAATATCCAAAATGAATATATTACTCATAAAATAGCTAAACGTTTAGAAGTTTGGTTCCATGTTAAAAATGCACCCGGAAGCCATGTTTTAGTTAGAAAAGAATTTCCCTTAAGTGAAACAACTATCCGTACTGCTGCGTTACTTGCTGCTAATTATTCAAAACTTAAAAACTCTAGTAGTGTCGGCGTTGATTATGTTGAGGTTAAATATTTAAAGAAAGTCCCGGGTAAGATTAATTCGTTTGTTACATACAGTACAAATAAAACTATCTATATTGATCCAGACCAAGAATTTATCTTAAATCTTAAGAAAAAATAAAGACAACTTTTCATTAAAAGTTGTCTTTTTTATCATTATTTGCCTTTAGCTATTATCTCTTTTTGAATCATTTGAACAAAACTATCAATCGAAACAGTTACTTGTTCTTGTTTACCAAATTTACGGTAAGTAACTAAATCCTCATCAACCTCATTGTCACCGACAACTATTTGATAAGGGATTTTATTAGTTTGTGCTTCTCTAATTTTATATCCTAATTTTTCTTCACGTAAATCCATTTCACTTCTTAAATCATAATCGATAAATAAATCATTTAATTTTTTAGCATAACCAGAATGTGCTTCTAGGGAAACTGGAATTAGTTTAATTTGCACCGGAGCTAGCCAAGTTGGAAAGGCACCTTTATATTGTTCAAGTAAAATACTCATTAGTCTTTCCCAAGTTGAGATTAAACCACGATGAATAACTACTGGACGATGTTTTTCTCCATCACTACCAATATAGCTCAAATCAAAACGTTCCGGTAATAAGAAGTCAAGTTGGACAGTACTCATTGTAATCACATGACCCATTGCTGTTCTAACCTGAATATCAATTTTAGGGCCATAAAATGCAGCTTCACCAATCATTTCTGTATATTCAATCTTTTCTTCATCAAGTAATTCTTTTAATAACTTTTCAGCCATATCCCATAGTTTATCATCATTATGGAATTTACCTTTTTCTTTATCTCTCAAAGCAAGTTCAACGTATTCAATTTCTAAATCAAGATCATAAATAGCTTGTAAAATTAAATTATAAGCGTCTAATACTTCTTTTTTAATTTGGTCTTCTCTAACAAAAATATGAGCGTCAGTTAAAGTCATTGCTCTTACTCTTTCAAGTCCAGATAATGACCCACTTGCTTCGTAACGATGTTGCGTTACAATTTCAGCATATCTGATTGGTAAATCACGGTAACTTCTTAAGTCTGATTTATAAACAATCATATGATGTGGGCAACTCATTGGTCTTAAAACAAATGTTTCTCCATCACGTTCCATAACTGGGAACATATTGTCACGATAGTGATCCCAATGACCACTAATTTCATATAAACGTTTTGTTCCTAACATCGGTGTTGATATATGTAAATACCCAGCTTTTTTCTCTAATTTATAAACATAATCTTCTAATGCTTTACGAATCGTATATCCGTTAGGTAACCAAATAGCTAATCCTTGTCCAGCATCATTACTAAGCTCAAATATTTTTAACTCTTTACCTAACTTACGATGATCTCGTTCTTTTCTTTCAGCAAGTGCTAATAAATGAGCAGCTAAATCATCTTTAGTAAACCACGCAGTTCCATATATTCTTTGAAGCTGTTTATTATTTGAATCACCACGCCAGTAAGCACCAGCTAAAGCTAATAATTTAAAATGTTTAATATTTTTTGTATTACCGATATGTCCCCCACGACATAAATCTGTAAATTCACCTTGAGTATAAACACTAATGATTTCATCCTCAGGTAAATCTGTAATTAACTCTTGTTTGTATTCATCATTTTTAAAGAACTCTAATGCTTCTTTTTTAGGTAATTCTCGACGCGTAATTATATTTTGTTGATTAGATATTCTAATCATCTCTTTTTCAATACGTTTTAAGTCTTCTTCTTTAATTTGAACGCCAGCATCAATATCATAATAGAATCCTTCTCTAATATCTGGACCAACTCCAAATTTAGCATCTGGGAATAATCGTTTTACAGCTTGGGCCAATAAATGAGCAGCACTATGGTTTAATACCGAAAAAGCTTCTTTATCTTTTTTAGTAATTATTTGAATGCTACTATCTTTTTCTATCGGTCGATTTAAATCAAATAGTTCCCCATTAACGAATCCGGCAACACTAATTTTTCTTAAACTACTTGAAATACTTGCAGCAATCTCTTCAATTGATACTCCACTTTCAAATTCCTTAACTGACTTATCAGGGAATGTTATATTAATCATATTAACTCCTCTTTCCATATCTTATTTGGTTTATCTTATCTTTTTCGATAATTGCATCTACTAAATCTATATCATAGATATTAGCGATATGAGCAACAAAATGAATAATATCATATAATTCATATTTCATATCTTTTTTTAACTCATCGGTTAATCCGTAAAGTGATTCTTTTCTAACTTCAACTGCTAACTCTCCAACTTCCTCAACAAGTTTAAGCATAACTTCTAGCTTATGTTCTGGATGAAAGTCTATTTCCCTTACATGGTCTTGTAATTCCTTTACTGTCATATCAGTTTTTAACATCTAATCACTCCTAAAAAATAAAAAAATCGTCCTTAAAAATAAGGACGAAATATAATTTCCGTGGTACCACCTTTGTTCTAGAATAATCTAGCACTCGGACCTTTAACGCAGGAATACGGGGATCTTTTTCAAGCCCTACTCAAAGGTAGTAATTAATAATAATATTTAGTAGCTCTCACTGTCCTACTTCGCTTTAAAATATAAGCTTATTAATTTTGTCCTTCTCAATGTATATGTTTATTATAGTCTAAAAGCAAATAATGTCAAAAGAATTTACATATTGAATTCTTTTGTTAAAGAAATGATTCTTGTAACAATTCGATATGCTTTCATTTTTTCTGCTTTTTGTTCGTTTATTGCTAAATATTTCCCTAATTCTTTTCGACCAACATTTGAACTAAAAAATGTTGGTAATTCATCAAGTAATCGATGTTGTAAAATTGGGCCTAAAATTTCATCTCTAACCCAAGCACTTTGTGCTTCTCCACCAATGTCATCAAGCATTAAAATATCAACTTCTTTGAGTTCTTTAATAATTACATCTAAGTTTCCCTTAGAGATTGACGCTTTAAATTCTCTTACAAGGTCAGGATAGTAAGCAATAATAACTTTATATCCAAGTTTTGATAAGCTATTAGATAAAGCGGCAAGAGTGTATGTTTTCCCTCTTTGATATTGTCCTTGTAAATACATTCCTAACATCTTTTCTCCCATTGGGTAAAGTTTAAGGAATCTCATCATATATTGATAAATTTCTATTCTTTCAGGAGTATCGTTACGATAATCCTCAAGATCTGCTTTATCAATCATTTTAGGCATGTAAAGAGCATTTAATAATTTATTTTGTTTTCTTTTTATGTTATACCTATGTTTTAGTAAACATTCTTTATATATTATTTTTATTTGCTCATTTTCATATCGTAATACTGGTTGAATACCTTTAATATCTTGGGTACAAGTTAATAGTGATTTACATGAATCACATTTAGCTATTTCAGTTTTGAAAGTTAATAAATCACTTAAGTATTTTTCAAATACATAACTTTTAATATCATTTTCAACTAAAAAATCTCCTACTAAAGGATTATTAGTTAGTTCTTCAATCAAATTATCTTTAAAATTATCCATTTCTTCACCTACAAACTATTAATATAGTCATCTAACCAGTCTGATTCTATATCTTCAGGTAGTGTCTTTCTATTATTTTTGTATACTGTTTTTTGTTTTGGTTTATTTCTTTTTTTAATATATTCAAGTGCATCTTCTGCTGTTTCAATATCATTTCTTTTCCATTCTGAAACTATCTTCTCAAAATAGTTATAAGTCGGGAATGCATTCCCTTTAACTTCAAGAACATATAATATTAATACATTTATTACCTCAATACCGTACGTCGACTTAGCAAGTAAATTTTCAATAACATTTAGTTCACTACTAGCAGCTTTAATCCCCGATTCATTTTCTAACAAATCAATTGGATGGACTGTTCTTAAGTATTCAAATACATCATTTTTATCCATACTTTTCTTAACTTCAACATTTTTTGTTCTTTTAACTTCTTCTAAGGAAATTTTTGATGTTCTATTTTCATATTGATACCATTTAGCAGCACTTTTACTAAGCAACGCTAAATCAATATCTTTATCTTTAGTTACCGCGTCCATATATACTTTTTGCATATCAATTTCATCTAAATTATAAACATAAGATACCCGTTTAATTGCATCTTTAACTCGTGATGTAATTTTTCTTTTATCCACAAATGCTTTTGATAAACCTTCAAAGAAAATCTCAAAATCAAAATCATTAGTAAAAGACATTTTACTTTTAGATCTGTCTAATAGTTTTTCTTTAACATCTACTCTTTTAGAAACAGATTCAAACACATCATCAAAAGATATAGTTACATTTTGAAATCCTTGTTTTTCAATTTCTGTTATTTTAAATAGTGATACTAAACTATCAAAGTTTTGTTGTCCAACCTTGTTAAATAAATAACCACCCAGGCTACCATCTTTAATAAACTCTTCAGCTGTAAGTGGCGCTTTAAGTTCATATAGATATTCATCTTCTTTTTTATAAACAACAAGCAATCCTAACGCTTCAAGTTTTTTTCTAGAATCGATAAATGCCTTTGGCGATATATTTAACATCTCATAAATCATATCATGAAGATAATTTGGTGTTTTTAATCTTGAACGGTCAATTAAGCTCCATAGTGATAGGTATAAGCTGTATGCATTAGCACCGATTAATGGTTGATAAAGGAGCGTAAAAGTATTACGCTCGTCTAAGTCAATATTTTGGTATGTTGTTAATGTAAATCGATTTAATCTGTCAAGCATAATATCAACTCCTATGGATGGAGACTTACTCCTTTAAATACTAGTTTATTATCAAATTCATTATAGATCTTCTTAATTATCTTTAACGCTCGATACCTACCGATTACATAGTAGGTTTGAACTTTTAGTTCAACCGCTGTTTCAAGTGGTGTTATTTGAACGATCGTTGAAATAACATGATATTTCTGTGTTTGGAGATATATTTCTCCATGAGTATCATTAATATTTCTAATATTTATTTTATTATTTTTTGCATAATTTATTAATACTTCTTTAGCAATCTTGTAGTTGTTTCGATAATATCTAGTTTGTAAATTAGGATTTGAATGTAGTTCTTTAGTTTCCGAATAATTACTAGCATATTCAAATAGTCCCATTACTTCACCTCAATAATTTTGACAATTTCATTAAACTGTTTTTTTGTACTTAAAATTGAACTTGAGTTGTCAATTACAAAGTCACTTTTCATAACTTTATCATCAAGTAACATCTGTGATTCGATTTTTTTAAGTGCATATGATTCACTAATTTTATCACGCATAATTAATCGTTCTAATTGTAAGTCTTTTTTTGCATATACAGTAATGATTTTATCAACTAAATCAATAAAATCAGTTTCAAATAATAATGGTACATCGATAACTATTATCTTAGCATCAAGAATAGTATATCTTTTAATTTCAGATAAAGTAATATTCATTACTTTTGGATGAACGATACGATTCAATTTCTTTCTTTTATCTTTGTCTTCAAAAATAACTTTTGCAAGTTTTTTTCGGTTCAAATCTTTATTTGTTAATAAAACATCTTGGCCACACATATCAAGAATTTCAAAATATGCTTCGGACCCTTTTTTCAAAAGCTCTTTAGATATTTGATCTGTGTCAATAACAGGAATATTGATATCTAAAAACATTTTTGCGACAGTAGATTTACCTGTTGCTATCCCGCCGGTAAGTCCAATTAATAAAGGCATACTAATTCCTCCCCAAATAAGATTTTAAGTTATTGCTGTATTAGGATTATATCATAATATTATTAACTAAAAAAGAAGTCATTAACTTCTTTTTTAGTTTTATTTCTGACATTTCGGACAATAATATGTGCCGCGACCATTGACCCTTATTTTTAGGATTGTAGAATGGCATTTGTCACACTCTTCACCTTCCTTAGTATGAACATGAAGTTCGTTTTGAAAACGACCTGTAACTCCTAAGCTAGATGTATAACTTCTAATTGTCGTTCCACCAAGGCTTATAGCTTTTTCTAATACTTTAATTGATGAATTAATTACGTTTTTCAAGTCTTTTTTTGTTAAAGAATTTGATTGTTTTGTCGGACTCAAATTGCTTAGAAAAAGCACTTCATCAACGTAAATATTTCCTAGACCAGTTATAATTGTTTGGTCGAGTAAAGCAGACTTTATTGCGATTGTCTTTTTCTTTAATTTTTCTTCTAAATAGGCTACTGTTAACAATTTATTAAATGGTTCGTATCCTAATTTTTTTATTGGATCTATTTTATATATTTCATCAAGTCTTCGCAGATTCATTGTACCAAATTTTCTAGTGTCATGATATCTAAGTGTTGATCCATCTGTAAAGTAGAATATGATATGTTCATGCTTTGTTCGATTTTCATCAAGTTGTTTAATAAAATACTTTCCTTCCATTCGTAAATGCGAGATTAAAGCAATATCATCAAACATAAATATTAAGTATTTACCATAACGATCAATGTCCCTTAAAGTCTGATTAACAAGTTTATCTTTAAATTCTTTTACAGATACTTCTTTTATTATTCCATCATAAAAAACATCAATATCACGAATAGTTTTCCCGATAATCATCTCTTTTAATGTTACTCTTACGGTTTCTACTTCTGGAAGTTCTGGCATAAAATCACTCCATTACATTATAATGAATTCTCGATTCATCATATCTTGATGTTGATTTTCTTGGATCATTACTTACCCCAAGCGCTATTATTGAAAATGGGTTAAGTGAATCTTTAATATTCAATATTTTCTTTACGGCAGCTACTCTTTCTTCATTAGGTAAAACCCCAATCCAAACAGTACCAAGTCCTAAGTTTTCAGCTTCAAGTAAAATATTTTGAGTTGCAGCACTCATATCTTGTATCGAAAATAATGGTGATAGTGTTGTTGGTCTTAATATTGGAATTATTGCAATTGGTGCAGTTAAAAGTGCACGTGCGTTTGGCGCTGCTGCAACTAAAGCATTCAATATTTTCCGATCATTTACAACAATAAATTCCCATGGCTGTTGGTTATGAGCACTCGGCGCTTGCATTGCAGCTTTTAAAATTGATTCAATTTGTTTATCTGTAACTTTTGTATCTAAATATGTTCTACTACTTTTACGATTTAAAATTATACTCATTTTATTCCTCCGGATTCACGTGAACTATAACATGACAAACTTTTTCATCTTGCATTAAAAGTTTAGTAACTTCTAATGCGATATCATGTCCCTTAGTCACTGTAATATTACCATCAACTCTAATATCAACTAAAGCTTGATAGTATGGACCATAAGTAATCATATCGATATTGTCGACATCTATAACTCCATCAACTGTTTTAATCAAATCTTTATATACAATACATACTTCTTTATCAACTGCTTTTCCTTGAATTGAAGCTATTGCTTCAATTATTATTTCTAAAGCTATTTTTACTATTAATAAACTAATAAATATTGATCCGATTTTATCGCCATAAAGTAAAAAATCTATATCAAAATATTCACCAGCTATAACACTAAGAATCCCAAAGAACACAACTAATGAACTAAATACATCAGTTAGTGATTCTTTCCCTGAGGCTTTAATAATTTGTGAATTCATTATTTCACCTTCACGAATTAAGTATGTGGCTAAAATATATTTAATTACAACAACAAATACAATAACAATTAAACTTAATGAACTAGGGATTGCCGAAGTTTCATTAAAGTTATTAATAACAGTTCTCCCTAAATTAACAGCAATTATCAGTATTGATAGTCCTAAAAACAAACTCAAGACATACTCGAATTTACCATGTCCAAAAGGATGTTCATCATCAGCCGGTTTAACAGCCTGTTTAATCCCAAGGATAACAAATACATCACTCAGTAAATCACTTATCGAGTGAATCCCATCAGCAATTAATGAAAAACTACCAAAAATAACTCCTGATAATATTTTAATAACTACTAAAAATGCATTTACGTAAAAACTTTTACGCATTACTTTTTCAAGTTTCATCATATCACCTCTACTTTGTTTCGTATAAGTTCTTCCCTACTGCATAATCAACTAAAAGTGGAACTTTTAATTGAATACAGTTTTCCATTGTTTCTTTAACTAAAATTTTCATTACTTCTAATTCATCTTTATCTACTTCAAACACTAATTCATCGTGAATTTGAAGTAACAATTTTGATTTCAAATTTCTTTTGATTAATTCTTCATCAATTTTGATCATTGCAATTTTAATTATATCTGCAGCACTTCCTTGGATAGGTGCATTCATAGCGTTTCTTTTTCCAGCTTCACGTTGCATATATACTGAACTTTTGATTTCTGGAATATATCTTCTTCGATTAAAGATTGTTTCAACATAACCATCATTTTTAGCTTTTTCAACTATTGCATCCATAAACCCTTTTATTCCAGGGAATGTTTCATAGTACTTCTTAATAAAACGGTCGGCCTCTTTTGGCGAAATATTAATACCTTCACTAAGACCCCATGCACTTTGACCATAAATTATTCCAAAGTTTACAGCTTTAGCTACTCTTCTTTCTAAAGATGAAATTTCTTCTTTTTCAAAAATTTCTTGAGCAGTCTTTTTATGGATGTCTTCACCATTATTAAATGC
>JASFZA010000001.1:0-10419 GCA_045046715.1 Candidatus Izemoplasma sp. | reverse complement strand
AAGTGATGTTTGTTTTATCGGTAGTTTTTACTTTTGTCATATTTAACATCCTTTCGTTGATTAAAATATTTTAGTAATATCCTCAATAAATAATAACATATTTAAAGCTTTAAAATCAATTTGTTATTAAAGAACGAGATATAATTTTCTAAATAACGAAAATTCTTTTTTATAATTTTAACTATATGAGTAGCTAAACATATAATAATTTATTATACTTATACTTGATAATACATATATTAGGAGGATTTGACTATGACTGAAGCACATGAGTGTGCTACTGCATTTGAAAGCGGTAAAAACACTGTAGATAAAGTAAGAGAAAAAGGTTTCACTAATGATTTAATGAAAGCAGCACATATGATTGAATGCGAATGTGGAACAACTTTTGAAATGAAATATTTTGAAGGTAAATGTCCATCTTGCAATATGGTATTTGGAGTTACTCCTTGCCACGCTGATGATAAAAAGAATGTAATGGCAGCAGGAATTAATTATTAATTAACAAATATAATAAAAACAAGGAGCTCATCCTTGTTTTTTTATTGAAATTGTTGTTTTTAAAATTGATATAATCTGATATTGTGATAAAATACCATTAGGTGATAATTACATCTTAATTATTAAGGAGATTGAATAATATGGAAAAATTTGAATTAATTGCTACAACCACTTTTGGAATTGAAGCTGTTGTTAAAAGAGAACTAATAGCTTTAGGATTTAGAGTGTTAAAAACAGAAAATGGAAAAGTTATGTTTGAAAGCGATAAAGCAGGAATTGCTAAAGCTAATCTATGGCTTAGAGCAGCTGATAGAGTATTATTAAAAGTTGGTGAGTTCACTGCGGAAACTTTTGATGAACTGTTTGATAAAACAAATGATTTAGACTGGAAAGAATATATTCCAGTAGATGGTAAGTTTACTGTTAATGGTAAATCAGTTAAATCAAAGTTATTTAGTATTTCAGATTGTCAAAGAATTGTTAAAAAATCAATTGTTGAAAATCTAAAAAAACAATATACAGTTGATTGGTTTTCAGAAACAGGAGCTAGCTATGAAGTGTTAGTTTCAATCCTAAAAGACGTTGCTACTTTAACAATAGATACATCAGGGGCAGGACTTCATAAAAGAGGGTACCGTGTTAAAACTGTTGAAGCACCTTTAAAAGAAACTTTAGCTGCAAGTTTAGTTTTGTTAAGCTTCTGGAATAAAGAACGACCACTTTATGATGTATTTTGTGGATCAGGAACAATTCCGATTGAAGCCGCAATGATTGGTAAAAATATTGCTCCAGGATTAAACCGTGAATTTGCATCGATGGAATGGTCACTTATTGGTAAAGATGTTTGGGATGAAGAAATTAGAAAAGCTAAAGAGAAAATCAACTATGATCTTAAAATTAATATTTTCGCATCAGACATCAGTGAAGAAAATTTAGAAGCAGCTAGAAGAAATGCTCAAAAAGCAGGTGTAAGTGATTCAATCACTTTCACCCAAAGTGACTTTAAAGATGTTGATTATATTCATGATTATTCAGTAATTATATCTAATCCACCGTATGGTGAAAGATTACTTGATGAATATTATGTTAAACAACTATATCGTAATATTGGATTTAAATTTAATAAGCTAGATACATGGAGTAAATACATTCTTACTTCTTTTGAAGGTTTTGAAAACTTATATGAGAACAAAGCAGACCGTGTTAGAGTTCTGTATAATGGTAATATCAAAACTAGATATTACCAATACTATGGACCAAGACCACCACGTGATAATAAATAGTTATTAAACTAATACTAGAGAAAGTAGGAACCAAATATGGAAATTAAAAGAAACGAAGGAACCGGTAGAATGAGTCGTGTTGTTGAACATAATGAAACAATATACTTATGTGGACAAACAGCTAAACTATCAGGCGATACAATTGAGCTACAAACAGCAGGAACACTTAAAAAAATTGAAGATTTATTAAACAAATATGGGTCATCTACAAAGCATATCTTATCAGTAACAATCTACTTAAAAGATATGAGCCTCTTCCAAGGAATGAACAGTGTTTGGGACAACTTCGTGATTGACGGATTTGAACCTGCAAGAGCAACAGTACAAGCAGCAATGGCGAGCAGCGAAATATTAGTAGAAATGTCAGTTATCGCCGCTAAAGAATAATAACCATTTCCAAGGTGGTGTTAATTATGGACAGTGTTATAAATGAAATATTTAAACAAATAACAAAATCGAAAATAGTTGCTATTGATGGTTTTGGCGGTAGTGGTAAAAGTACTCTTGCTAAAATTATTAAAGGAAACTTAAATAACATAGAAATCATCCATACGGATGATTTTTATAAAACAAAAGAATTAAGACAAAGTTCTAAAGGTGACTTTAACTGTGAAAACTACGATTATGAAAGACTTATAAAACAAGTTATTGAACCGTTTATTAATAATGAAAAGATTACTTTTGAAAAGTATGATTGGACAAATGATACAGTGAACGGGAAATATAGTATAAGTAATGACTGTATTTTAGTTATCGAGGGTGTTCAATCATTAAGAAAAGAACTAATAAATTATTATGATTATAAAATCTGGGTTGAAACACCATACGATTTAAGACTGAATCGGGGGATGAATCGTGATGGTGAACAATTCCGTGAATTGTGGGTTAAAGAATGGATGCCAAGTGAACTAGAATATAAAAATGATCATCTTCCACATCTAAATGCTGATATCATACTTAGCGGTGAGGGTAAGAATAATCGATTATCTTTTCAAAAAATAAAATTATAATAAATTCATTAAGGAGAACTTTATGTCAAAGAAAAATAGTTCGTTAAAAGATGAAATATTTAATGTTAATTCGATTAACAAATTAGCTAAATATATTAAAGCTGTTTATCATCCTTTTGCTGATAAAGCTTTTGTTGATGATGTCATGCTTGAATTAGAACAATTTGAACTTAAACAAAGAGTATCGCTGATTACTCGGACATTGTATAAGTACTTGCCTAAAGACTATTTAGCAGCAATTAAAATATTACAAGATTCTTTAATTAACCAAGATGAGTCAGGTTCGTTTATTTTTGGGTCTCATTGTGAATATATTTCTACTTATGGCTGTAGTAAAAAGGATTTAGCCATATCACTAGATACGTTAGGTGAATTCACAAAATGGTTTACAGCTGAATTCGCCATTAGAGAATTTCTTAATGAATATCCTAAAGAAACGTTTATAAAAATGAAATTATGGGCTTTAAGTTCTAATTATCATCAAAGACGTTTGGCTAGTGAAGGATTAAGACCAAAACTTCCATGGGCAAAAGGAATTAACTTTGACTACAAAGAAGGAGTATTACCATTAGACAATCTTTACTATGATAAAGAACGTTACGTAACAAGATCAGTCGCAAACCATTTAAATGATATTTCAAAAATTGATCATTTACTGGTATTAGAAATACTAAAAAAATGGAAGAAATCAACTAAGCAAAATAAGAATGAAATGTCATATATTATTTCGCATAGTTTACGAACGTCTATTAAAAAAGGTCAAGAGGAAACATTAAAGTTTTTAGGTTATAATCCAAATCCGAAACTAAAAGTTTCCAACATTAAAATTGTTAATAACAATCTTAGTATTGGGGAAACGTTAGAGTTTTCATTTAATGTTAAAGCACTAAAAGATGAAAACTGTATAATTGATTATTTAGTAATCTATCCAACACCAACAAAGCGTATTTCAAAAAAGGTGTTCAAAATTAAAAAAGCATTTTTAAAAAATAATGAAAAAATTATGATTACAAAAAAACAAACATTTAAACTGATGAGTACTAAAAGATTGTATAGTGGTACATATAAATTATTAATCCAAATTAACGGTAAGATTTTTACTGAAGAAGAATTTCATATTCAAACATAAAAACACCTTCATTAATTTGAAGGTGTTTTTATAAAGGTACATTTCTGTAAAAGTGTTCATCTAAGTGGATAAAATTATATAATACTTTATGACATTATGGTACAATTGTAGATGCTTTAACATATGTGATTAATACGTTTTAATACATCGAGGAGGTTTGACTATGAGCTTTAGTGATTTTATTGAACATGAGATTAATTCAGATTTTATTGTTGATCCATTTTCTATTCAATATTTTATATTTGTAATGATTGGGGTCTTAAGTGTTGTTTTAACTTTAAGATATGCCAAGAAAGTTAAAACATGGAAGCATGAAAAAGCTTTAAAGAAAACGATTGGATTTGGACTTGTGACTTTAGAAATCATATATCATATTCATAATTATGTTAATGGGATATTTAGTATTCCAATTCATATAAGTAGCTTTAGTATGATGTTTTCGATGATTATATTATTTTCTGATAATCGAACTGTTTTTGGTGTACTATACTATTTAGGTATTTTAGCAGGTCTGGCAGCATTCTTTGCGCCAGGGATGTTAAATTATACTTTCTACCATATTAGATTCTATCATTTCATTTTAGTTCATATGGCAATAATTGTTGTTCCGATTTATTATTATAAAGCTTATAATTATACGATTAACTTGATTGACTTAAGAGTAACTTTAGTATTCTTAATTTTAATATCTCCTCTTATTATTTTTGTTAATTACCAATTAGATAGAAACTATATGTTTATTGGAGAGCTACCGGAAGTACTAGTACCAATAATGCCAGTATGGCCTTATTATATCGCAGTATACTTAGTTTTAATAACAATCTTATTTTTAGGATTATACTTCTTAACAAACTTTAAAGACATCTTCGAAAGATGGGAAAAATATAAGAAATTGCATTTATAAATAATTTATGTTAATATTAAAGTGATAAAAAATAATTTTTAGGTTAACAAAAAGGAGGATATATAATGGATGATTATAAATACTTTTGGATGGACTGGAAAGATTTTTCTGGTGAGACAGATAAAGCAACATTTTGGTGGGTTTCATTTATGCATATAGGTGTATTTGTAGCTTTGGTCCCTTTGCTATTTGTTTTCCCAGGATATGTTTACCAATATTTTGCTTTAGCTTATTTGATTGCTATTTTAGTACCTCAAACAGCAATGGTTTTTAGAAGGTTTCATGATGGACACATTAACTATTTTCACTTTCTGTGGTTATTGATTCCTGTCTTTGGACAATTCATTTTCTTGGGTGTGCTAATGATTGAGGTAGATTACGGTGGAGATGAAAGAATTAGTGATAAAGAAAGAAGAGAACTCCGCGCTAAACAAGAAGAACTTAGATATACAATGAATGCAAATACAAATAATAGAGCAATTCCTCGTGGTGGATTTCCACGTAAATAGCAATTCATGTAGTGTATCCTTAATAAGGAAGTGGGGAAAAACATATGGATGATTATAGATATTTTTGGATTGATTGGAAGGACTTTCGTGGTGAGACAGATAAAGCAACATTTTGGTGGACAACATTTATGCACATAGGAGTATTTTTTATTCTTGTTCCATTATTGTTTGTTTTTCCGGATTATGTATATAAATACATTGTTTGGGGCTATATAGCAATTGCCTTCATACCGCAATTAGCAATGATTTTTAGAAGACTTAATGATGGGCATGTGAGTTATTGGCATCTTTTATGGAATCTTATTCCTGTCTTCGGACAGTTTATATTTCTTGGTATCCTATTAATTGAAGTTGATTATGCCGGTGATGCTAGAGTATCAAATCAGGAGAGAAGACAACTTCGCGGAAAACAAGAAGACGCTAGAGTTATGATGGACATAACTAAGTGGTAAACAAGAAGCGGTTAGAGTTAGGTTGAACGCAACTATGTTCAGGGGGAAGAAACTTTAACACTCATCGTAAATAATAATTTAAAAAAAGAACTATTTGAAATAGTTCTTTTTTTTGTTACACATCAAATTGATCTTTAAAACCTTCTCTAATAATTTTATACTTTCCTGTTTCGGTATTCAAGTCATAAATATTAAAATTATCTTTAACATCAAATCCATCATATCGATATGCAAAGTTAAGTGAAGCACTACCTAACGCTTTACTTTCAACTCGGTGAAATACGTTTGGTGGCCAAACAAGCATTCCCGGAGTAGTGCATACTAATACTCCATTTTGATATATTTCATCAGGTGTTATAATGAATTTTTCAACTTTACCATGGGCCACTGAATATAAATCGACGTATCTTTCACCATACATTACTACTAAATTATCTCCTTGATATGGATGCATGTACCAAGGCCTTTTCACATCTCCAATTTCTCCAGGAGAAACGGCAAACGTTGTATGGATTACACGGTCTACACCTTTTACTGGTTCTAAAAAGTCATTAGGGAAAACGTCAAATTTAACCCCTTTTGTTTCTCTGAATCGTTTTAAATGGACAACTTGAAACAGTCCATCAACTTCTTTGATGATACATTTCTTTTCCATAGACAACTCTCCTTTAACAATATAGTTTTATTATATCATTAATTTTCCAAAATGATTTGACACAAAGTAAACTAAATCAACGGTGTTGGAGACCTAAAATGCACTAATAACCTTTTCTTTTTTACATATCAGTAAAGAATACAAAATGAAGCAAAAGCAACATCATTGATACTGTTGCTATTTCAGCAAAAACCTGAAAATATTTTGAAATATATTTATTTCTTATTTTTGAAAGTAATAGTAACATTCCGGTTGAGATTAATCCTATCAACATGTTGGCAATAATAATCTCATTATTAGGAAAATCACTATAAAATATAAACCCATCATGATAGTCACTATAATATACTGACTCAGTATATGAATATAATGTAAACGAAAGTATTAGTGAAATATTAAACAGTAAATTTGTATACCTTCTATATCCAAAGAATATTATACTGTATAGTAATAAACTATAAGATACAATTACTATTGAAAGAGCCATATCATCCCAGCGATATATGTCTTTCAATGTTAAAACCGTCAAAAGAATATTCAAGCACGTCAATACAACTATATATATCACTATTTTAGTCTTCATAATTACCCTCCCAAATTCAATAACAGTATTAATATTTCCTAGTTTTATATCTTCATTAATCATACTCTTAGCTTGTATTGATATAAGTGAAGACTAGAATTCAATAAACAATCGAAGTGTAAAAGTTTTTTCAAACTAGAAACTCCTAATTAAACTATTCCTTCATCTTATTATACTACTTTCTTTTCAAAAGAAAAAGCTACAAGAGATTCTTCCTAACTTTAGTATACGAAATGAAGACAGCAAATGACATAAATTATGCGATCTGAAATCCGTTGTGCACCTTTTTGGACAAATAAAAAAGCTATTCTTGACGAATAGCTTTTTCACTGTAAAATTTATATTCTTTTGCATTAAATAATTTACGGTTATATTTTTTGTTTTCAATTAAGTTCACAATAATAAATACTTGTAAAACCCCTACAATAATTTGGAATATTAAATAAGTAATATCATAAATTTCATATATCGGTTCTAAATCAGAATTGAACGGTCCAAAGAAACGATCGATATATCCTTCGAAAATACCAGTATAAAGTGATGCAAAAAAATGCTGTAAAACCGCAAAATAAATAAATGAATATGCAATTATTTTATCGTATTTTTCTTGGAGGATAATAAACAACGCAATTAATATTGCTAAGCCATCACCAAAGAATAAAGCCATCGAAACATATCTAAGTAATAAACCAGGTGGATCAAACCAAATCAAGATCATAACAACAACGTAAGCAATACCAGTAATTATTGTCATTAATGCGAACGAAACAATTAACCAATCTCTTCTAAAATAAAATAGAATCATAATGTAAAAAGTAGTTGAGAATACAAAAGCAATGGGACTCATTATTGCTAAAAATGTTCCGTAATAGAAATCTTCATTAAGAATGCCTGTTGATATAAAATTATTAAGAGTTAATCTGTTTAATATTAAATAGATTATATATGATGATGCTATTAAAATAGGGAATAGCTTTTTCTTTGTCATTATTATCAACTCCACAACTTATTATACCATATTACAAAACGATGTAATGTCAAAAGGAAATTATTTTATAATTTTCTTTTTTTTAAAACTTATGTTTTTTTGAAAATAAATTTTTAATTAATAATACTGGAAGAAGTGGGACGATGCCAAGTAAAATCATTAATTCATTAATGAATTTACTTCCTTTAACACGCTTTCCTTTTATTCTATCTTTTAAACAGCCATAAGCAATACCATATGCATTACCCATCATTATTAAAGTTATTTTACCTAAGATTCCATAAGCTATATCACTACCGTATTCCTTAATAACATTTTTAAATATGTCTTTATCAAAATTACCATGTTCACTTGCGTAATGTTGGGCAAATAAAACTGCAATTACTTCTTCTTTATTTGTTGTTGCTAAATCACCTGTTAAGAACATTGAAAGTTCTTCAACAGAAATACCTGATTCTAATGCTTGTTTAGTATGGTAGTAAGAACAAAGCATACATCCATTAACTTCAGTTACCGCAAGCATTATATGTGTTTCAAATGTTGAGCTTATAAGTTTCATTTCCTTTTTATATTTTACAATTGAATGTGTTGATTTATTGAGAATATCTATAAATTCACGGATATTGAATAACCTTTTATTGAAAGTACCTTGCATGAATAACACCTCTTAATTTGAATTCTTTCAAAATTAAATATACAATATGATTTTAACATTGTCAATTATAAAACAATAACTATCATCATTCTAAATTTATTGGGTTGATAATTATATGGTGAATATGATATTATTATTTTAATAATTACTAGGAGGTGTATCTATGGGATCAGAAAGTTTTAAAGGAAAACAAGAAAATACAATTAGAGTATTAAAAGAAAGTGACCGTGAACTTTTACTGCGGTACTTGGATAAACAACCATCACTTAATATATTTATAATTGGTGATGTTGAAGCTTTTGGTTTTGAGAATGACTTTCAAACACTATATGCCGAGTTTGATAAAAAAGGGAAATATCTTTCGGTGTTACTATTTTACCGTGATAATTGTGTTTACTATTCTCACATTGATTACTTTAATAAAGATTGGTTAAAAATCATGAATAATCATAACTTTAATTTCTTTTCTGGAAAAGAAAGTTTAATGAATCTTCTATATAAATATTTACCAAACTTTACTAAAAGTGATATGTATTTTGCTGAAGCTACAAATAGTGTTAATATCAATGAATATGACTTTTCTAATATCTTAGAATTTAAAAATGAAAATGATGCTGGAAAATTATATGACTGCTTACTAACAATTAATGAATTTAGTGTTGATCGTGAAAATCGAGATTCATATATTAAAAGTAGAATGGCTTCGATGAGTATGGGCGTATCATACTTTATTAAAGAAGACGGTGTTATTGTTTCAACAGTTGCTACAACTGCTGAAACAACTAAAGCAGCAATGGTTGTCGCAGTTGCGACATTAAAAGTTGGGCGTCAAAAAGGTTATGCTTCTAAATTGATGGTATATTTAATGAATGAATATATTGTTAATAGAAAAAAGTATCTATGTCTTTTTTATGATAATCCTGAGGCGGGAAAGATTTACAAACGTTTAGGATTTAAAGATATTGATAAATGGTCTTTGCTTAAGAAAAATAAATCGATGGAGGAATAATATGTCTGCTAAAGTTGTCTCAGTTAATTTAAACGCTGAAAGAGGATTTATGAAATATCCAGTTGAAGAAGTAATGTTAAAAGTTGCTCACGGAGTAATTGGTGATGGACATGCTGGAGAGTGGCATAAGCAAGTAAGCCTTGTTGGACTTGAAAGTTATAAAAAAATGGAAGCCCAAGAAAATACTACATTTAAAATGGGTGCATTTGCAGAAAACATTACGACACAAGATATTGTATTATATGAATTAACAGTGGGAATGAAACTTCGGATTGGTGAAGCTTTAATTGAAGTGTCACAAATTGGCAAAAAAATTCATCCGACTAACTTTAAAACAATGTTACCAAAAGAAGGAATATTTGCGATTGTTCTTGAGGGTGGAGTTGTTAAAAAAGGTGACACAATTGTATTTGAGTAAGTTAAAAGGAAAATAACAATATTTTGTTATCTTCCTTTTTTAGTTTGTACTTTTTAGATATTACTTCGTTTTGCGTAAAGTTTAAATAGTAAATATAGAAGTACCATATTATAAATAACACCTAAGATAAAGTACATAGTAAATGTAAAATTATAATCAATCTCACTTAATAGTTCCATTTGAATTAACCGAGCTGGCCAAAATCCTGGAGCGAAAACTAAGAACACTTCTCGCCAAGTTTGAACATAAAAAGCGATAACAGGTAAAATCAATATAAGTCCTGATAATTTCATTACGACAAAGCCTTCAATCTTATTATCTGA